>CAJBVC010000772.1 GCA_903958915.1 uncultured beta proteobacterium | reverse complement strand
TCAAACGGGCCGTGCATTTTTGGCTTGACGATGTAGACCGAGCCCTTGCGCGAATTGCGCGTCTTGCCGGCTGCAGCGTCTTTCTTGGTGAGCTTCAAGTCGTGCATGGCAATGGTGGTGGTGACCACGGCGTCCATGATGCCCTCGGGAATTTCACGGGTGCTGCCATCGGTCGCCGTGTAAAGGATGGCCGGATTGGTCATCAGGTGGCCCACATTGCGCACAAACATGAGCGAGCGGCCGTGCAGCGTAACTTTGCCCTTGCCGTTGGGCGCGGTGTACACGCGGTCAGGGTTCAGGCCACGCGTCATGGTCTTGCCACCCTTCTCGAAGCTCTCGGTGAGGGTTCCTTGCAGGATACCCAGCCAGTTGCTGTAGGCCAGCACCTTGTCGTCGGCATCCACCACCGCCACCGAGTCTTCCAGGTCCAGAATGGTGGAGAGCGCGGCTTCCAGCACCAGGTCGCTGACGCCAGCGGCGTCGGTCTTGCCGATGGTGCTTGCAGGGTTGATCTGGATGTCAAGGTGCAAGCCGTTGTGCTGCAACAGCACGCTGCTGGGGCTCTTGGCGTCGCCCTGGAAACCAATCAACTGGTCCTTGTCCTGCAGCTTGCTCTTGCTGCCGTCGGCTAGCGTCACCACCAGGTCGCCGTCCTTGATGCGGTAGCCGCTGGATCCCACGTGGGAGCCTTTCTTTAGCGGGCAGGTGCGGTCGAGCACGAGGCGGGCGTATTCGATGACCTTGTTACCGCGCTTGGGGTTGTATCCCTTGGGGCCGACTTTCTCGCAGCCCTTGTCTTCGGAGAGCACGTCGGTGCCGTACAGCGCGTCGTACAGGCTGCCCCAGCGCGCATTGGCCGCGTTGAGCGCATAGCGGGCATTCATGATGGGCACCACCAGTTGCGGGCCGGCCTGCTTGGCCAACTCGGCATCCACGTTGTCGGTGGTGAGCTTCACCTTGGCCGGCACCGGTACCAGATAGCCAATCTTCTCCAGGAAGGCACGGTAGCCCGGCAAATCGCTGATCGGGCCGGGGTGGGCCTGGTGCCAGCTATCCAGCTCAGTTTGCAGGCGGTCGCGCTCGGCCAGCAGGTCGATATTCTTGGGCGCAAGATCCCCCACGATGGCATCGAAGCCTTTCCAGAAGGCGTCCGGGCTGACGCCGGTGCCAGGCAATACTTTGGACTCAATGAACTGGTGCAGGTTGGAAGCCACTTGCAGGCGGTGGATGGTGGTACGTTCAGTCATGGTTTTTGCCTTTGCTTAGGGAGATGAGGTTGGAAAGAAATCGAGCACGTCGCGCAGGGTGGTGCCGGTGCGGGTGGGCTGGGTACCCAACTCCTCAAACGGCAGCTGGTAGCGGTTAACCCACAGCGTTTGGTAGCCGGCCCAGGTGGCGCCCAGGGCATCCCAAGCGTTGCTGCTGACAAACAGCACTTTGCCTGCCGGCATGCCAAGGGTTGTCTCACCCAGGGCATAGGCTTCGGGCGCGGTTTTGTATTTGCGCACGGGGTCGACGCTGATGATGTGGTCCAGCAAGCCGTGCAGGCCGGAGGATTTGACTGCCAAATGCAGCATGGAGGCATCCCCATTGCTGAGAATGCCCGTGGGAATGCCGCGTTCCTTCAGGGTTTGCAGCACAGAGCGGTTCTCGGGAAAGGCGCTGAGCGACCGGTACTGGTTCATCAGCTGTTCGACTTGTGCATCAAAAGTGCCTGTAGCGCCCGCGCCGCTTGCGTAGGGCACTAACTTTTTGATAGCAAACACCAGGGCTGCGCGGGTCAATTCCCAAAAGGGCAGATAGTGCGCACCGTGGTTGCTGGTGGTCACCAGGCGGGTGTATTCGATCTGCTTGTCGCGCCACAGCACACTCAATGGGCTGCCATGTCCGGGAAACAACTGCTCCGCCAAAAGGGCCACGCTATACACGTCAAACAACGTGCCGTAAGCATCAAACAGTACGGCGCGTGGGGGCGTGAACGGAGCAGGGCGGGACATGACGTTACTGTATTCCATACGGTAGCGGCGATTAACTGGCTATTATGGAAAGTATTCGTGACTTAAATAGGGGTAATTCATGAACCCAGACGATGCAACTGCACCTCCTGAGAGCCTGGGCGGTAAAGCGCTTTGCGTAGGTAAAGGAGGAGTCCGCGCAGCACTTCCTTTAACCGGCCTGCGGGTCGTGGAATTCACCCATATGGTGATGGGTCCGACCTGCGGCATGGTGCTGGCCGATATGGGTGCCGATGTCATCAAGGTCGAGCCGATCGATGGCGACCGCACGCGCCATCTGCTGGGCGCAGGGGCCGGATTTTTCCCCATGTTCAATCGCAACAAGCGCAGCATTGCAATCGACCTGCACACACCAGAAGGCGCTGCGGTGGCGCGCAAACTGGCCCAAAGCGCTGATGTGGTGCTGGAGAATTTCAAGCCCGACACGATGCGCAAATACGGCCTGGACTACGCCACGCTGGCGCAGCAGAACCCGCGCCTTATCTACGTCAGCCACAAGGGTTTCTTGCCGGGGCCGTATGAGCACCGCACGGCACTCGATGAAGTGGTGCAGATGATGGGGGGCCTGGCCTATATGACCGGTCGGCCCGGCGACCCGCTGCGCGCGGGAACCAGTGTGAATGACATCATGGGCGGCATGTTTGGTGCCATAGGAGCCCTGGGTGCGCTGATTCAGCGGGGGATTACCGGGCGCGGGCAGGAAGTGCAAAGCGCGCTGTTCGAGAACAACGTGTTTCTGGTGGGCCAGCACATGCTGCAGTACGCCATGACCGGCCAACCTGCGGCACCCATGCCGGCGCGCATTTCGCCCTGGGCGGTGTACGACGTGTTCACGGTCAGGGACGGCGCGCAGATTTTTCTGGCAGCCGTGAGTGATGCGCAGTGGGCCACCTTTTGTGATGCGCTGGGCTTTGCCGACCTTCACGCCGATGCGCGCTATGCCACCAACAACGACCGTGTGCGGGAGCGCGCAAGCCTGCTGCCGGCGCTGCGCGAACGGTTGGCGGGGCACAGTGCCGTCGAACTGGCTGCTACGCTGGAAGCACACAAATTGCCGTTTGCGCCGATTCGCCGGCCGGAAGAACTGTTTGATGACGAACACCTGCTAGCCACCGGCGGCCTGGCCGAGATCACTCTGCCCGATGGCGCGCGCGCCGGCCAGACTGCCCGGGCCACGCTGTTTCCCTTCACCATGGAGGGTGCGCGGCTGGGCGTGCGGCTGAATCCGCCGACCCTGGGCGAACATACCGATGCCACGCTGGCGGAATTGGGATATGGCACAGAAGACATCGTTGTCCTGCGCCGTGCCCGGGCGGTGGGCTAGGGCGGCGCAAGCGCATGAGCAGGTTCAAGCAACTCGAATCGTTTGTATCGGTCGCCACGCGCGGCAGTCTCACGGCGGCCGCGCTGGCCGAGGGCGTTGCGCCGGCCATCATGGGGCGCAGGCTTGATGCACTCGAAGAGCGTTTGGGCGTCAAGCTGTTGCTGCGCACCACACGGCGGATCAGCCTCACCCACGAGGGCAGTGCGTTTTTGGAACAGTGCCAGCGCATTCTGGCCGATGTTGCCAATGCCGAAGCCAGCGTCACCGAAGGCGGAGTGAAGGCCAGCGGCCACTTGCGAATTACCGCGCCCGCCGGGTTTGGTCGCCGCCATGTGGCGCCGCTGGTGCCGCAGTTTCGCGACATCCACCCCGACGTCACCATTTCGCTGAATCTGTCGGACCGCATCGTCGATATCGGCGCGGAAGGCTTCGACTGCGCCGTGCGGGTGGGCGACATGCCCGACTCATCGCTGGTCAGCGTGCG
>CAJBVC010000771.1 GCA_903958915.1 uncultured beta proteobacterium | reverse complement strand
GGTGGCACTGGCCTGGGCATGCACATTGTGCACAGCATCGTGACACGTGTGCTGGGCGGGCATGTCATCGTCGACAGCCAACCCGGGCAGGGTAGCCGCGTGGTGGTGGAGTTCAGCCGCTCGGCTCCGGTGGCCAGGGAGTAGGCTCACCCGATGTCGGGCAACATACCCGGCTCGCCATTGGTGCTGCTTACAATCGCTGCCAACCTAGGAGCCTAAACCGCATGAGCATCAAGAGCGACAAGTGGATACGCCACATGGCCGAAACCACCGGCATGATCGAACCATTCGAGCCCGGACAGGTTCGCCAACGTGACGGACACAAGATTGTTTCCTATGGCACCAGTAGCTACGGGTACGACATCCGCTGTGCGCCGGAGTTCAAGGTGTTTACCAATATCCACAGCACCGTGGTGGATCCCAAGAATTTTGACGAAAAGAGTTTTGTCGACTTCCACGACGATGTGTGCATCATCCCGCCCAACAGCTTTGCCCTGGCCCGCACGCTGGAGTATTTCCGTATTCCTCGAAACGTTCTCACGGTCTGCCTGGGCAAAAGCACCTACGCGCGCTGCGGCATCATCGTCAATGTGACCCCGTTTGAACCCGAGTGGGAAGGCTACGTGACGCTGGAGTTCAGCAACACCACACCGCTGCCTGCGAAGATTTACGCTGGTGAAGGCTGTGCGCAGGTGTTGTTTTTTGAGTGTGACAAGGACGACGTGTGCGAAACCAGCTACAAGGACCGTGGCGGCAAATACCAGGGGCAAGTGGGCGTCACGCTGCCCAAAGCTTGAACGTTGCTGTAAAGCACGGTGGCCAGGTCCTACCGCGAGCGATTCACAGTGCGGTGGCGCTGAGACGTGGTGGCCAGCAGTTTTTGGGGTCGGATTCCAATAGGACCGCGAAGCGCCCGAAGGGATGCCCAACGGGCGGGTCCTTTTGGACTCTGACCCCAATAACTGCGGGTTCAACGTGGGGTAGTGCGTTGCGTGTGATCGGGAAATTGAAGGCGAAGCCGCATTGGTGGCGTTGCGAGTGGAGACGCTTACAACAGCCGGTTTCTAGGAGGCGAAATCGTTGCCAGCAAACTGACCAAGTTGCTCGGCCGGTTTTTAGCTGTCTTTGTAAAGCGCCCGCAAGCTGGGAACAAATCTGGCGCTCTCGGCAGTATATCGGATGGCTGCGGGAACGAGCGAGGACTGGAAAGACATGGTGGACGGTCCAGTTGCGACAAGTTTTCTATTTGCTAGATATAAAGCGCCGAAAATTGACCTAGTGAGTCACGCTATGGGGGTTGAAAAAATGAGAAGGTTCTTACGTCCACTTCTGTTGGTCAGCAGCCTGTGTCTGGGAGCATTGTCTGGCTGTGCACAGTACCCATGCTGTGGCAGGTCGGTGGCGGTGGTGTCTGATATCAACGCTGGTCTTCCCGCATCCACTGCTGTTGGAACTTATTGCGAAAGGGCGTGTGATAGACCTACCGCCGTCGTGTCACGCATACAGGTAGTTGGTTATGGCTCACAGGGCAGCTATACACAATACACCGCAGCACAGCAAAAACTGATGGCGATGCGTGCTGCCGAGGTAGATGGTTACAGAAAATTGGCAGAACAAATTCAAGGATTTCGGATATCGGGAAGCACTACCGTGGCTGCGTTCGCTATCCAAAATGACTCGGTTCGCACCTATGTCGACTCCTTCATTCGGGGAGCCCGTGTTACCAGCATCGCTTCGATTGGTGATGGAAATTTCCAGGCCAATGTTGAGTTGGATGTGACGACCCAGTTTGTTGGGTGCCTAACTGGCTACGGCAATTGCGGTGGTTACTACCAAAACTCTGGCTGCATGTCGTCAGGATGCACGAACCCAAGCGCTGCATATTTCAGCTATTAGGCCGCTACGGCAGATGGCGTCTTCGGGACGCTGAGTCGATTGACTGGCTTGCTTGCTGTTTGAAATAGCAGTTCAAGCATTGACCTTACTGAGAACGTTCATCGACATGAAGCGGCTTCCGTCGCCTCGTTGCCGCTGTCGGTTACTTCTCACTTTGGATTTTTGCTGGAGTTGACTTTGAAGTTTATGTGAGTACTTGTCTTATTGTCAGATGGAAGCTCCAATTCCTCACGCACAACACCTTTGACTGCAACCGACTTCACAACGGTCTTGCCACGACTTTTGGTATCAACTGGGTCAATCTCCAAACTTGACTTAGATGGACTTGAAAAAGTCACGGTTACGACGTGAGGTACACCATAGAAGTCGAGCAAGTGCATCTTTTGGGTCGGCATATTGGCACCGCTGGAACTCTTACTAAACCTAACAATCCATACTCCATTGCCCTCTTCGATATC
>CAJBVC010000770.1 GCA_903958915.1 uncultured beta proteobacterium | reverse complement strand
ACTATGCACCCCATGCCCGGGTGCGGCTGATGGACGCCCGGGCGCTACAGACGGCGGTGGACTTGCTCAGCGAGACCAGTGCCCCCACCGGCAGCCCCACGATTGCCATTTACGCACGCACCGTCTTGAAGAAAGTGCCACGGCAAATTCTGTTTCGCCGCATGCCCGACGACGCGCAGGCGGTCGCACAGCAGCTGTTTGCGGTTCTGCGTGATCTGGATGCTGCGGCAGTGAAGCTGATCTGGGTGGAAACGCCGCCCGAAACCGAGGTGTGGGAAGGGGTGCTCGACCGGCTGACCCGCGCCGCGGTCAGCTAATGGCGTCGAACTACGGGGTTTGGGTTGCTGCGCTGACTTCGATGTGGATTTCGTTACGCCGCCATATCGGCAGCGTCCATGGGGGGTCATAGCGTGCCAACTGGGCCGGACCTGCAGCCGCCAGTTTGCGCTCCAGCATCCAGGCCACCAGCGTCTGCGTTTCCTCCTGAATGCGGCTGTCGGTGTTGAAACCGGAGTAAGTAGCGACCGCCACGCGCTTGGCAGGCACCTCACGCAAGGTGACTGCAGCGTTGTTCGGGGTTGGCAGTGTCGCCATCGAATACTGGCTGGGCATCACAAAGTGCACCCGCCAGCGTTGCGCTCCCGCCAGACCGGCTGCACCAGGTGCCGGCTCCATCGCCACCGGCGCAGTCATTGCAATCTTGCTCGAGGCGCTTTGCGGCTCCATCGTCACCGGCGCCGTCATGGCCACCTTGGCGCTTTGCGCACCCTGGGGTGCCTTGTTGTTGCCAAAAATGTAGTCGGCGATGAGCCGAAAACCTTTTCCCGATGCAGCGCTCATGTCGCCATCAACCCAGGTCTCGGCAACAATGAGCGGTGCATACTGGCGCACTTCAAACTTGGCTTCCTGCAGCACGGTCTCAAACTTGGGTTCTTCCACCGCCATCGCAGCACTCCCCAGTGAAAACAAGGCAAAAAAGCAAATCAGAAGGCGCATCGGTGTCTTTCGTTACTTGGGCATGATCACGCTGTCGATGACGTGAATCACCCCGTTGTCGGCCATGATGTCGGTTGCGGACACCTTGGCGCCGTCCACCATCACACCACCGGTGGTGGAAACGGTCAGCTCAGAGCCTTGCACTGTCTTGACCTTGCCCGCCTTGACGTCTGCAGCCATCACCTTGCCGGCCACCACATGGTAGGTCAGCACCGCGGTCAGCTTGGCCTTGTCTTTCAACAAGGCATCGAGATCGGCCTTCGGAATCTTTGCAAAGGCTGCGTCCGTGGGCGCAAATACCGTGAACGGACCCTTGCCCTTGAGCGTATCGATCAGTCCGGCAGCGGTGAGTGCCGTGGCCAGCGTCTTGAAGTTGCCTGCGCCGACAGCGGTGTCGACGATATCTTTGGCATGCGCCGAAAACGCTACACCAAGGGCCAGCACAGAAGCGATGAGTGTCTTTTTCATGAAAATCTCCGGTTGACAGGGTTCACCTGAAAGCGCCAAAAATGTGGCTGAGGCGAATGGTAGCGACCAGATAGTATCCATACATACTATAATGTCATTAATTAGACTGATAAGTAATTTTGGCTACACTGCCGGTTTTAGATTGCTTTATGCACACAATTCTCCCCAACTTACCCCAATGGACTCTGCTATGAAAAATGCGATTACGCTCTGCGCCACCCTTCTGTTTGGAGCACTGTCAGTGCAGGCGCAGGAGGCTGGTTTGCCGCTGTGGGAAGTGGGTGTGTTTGCAAGCGCTGGCTCCACACCGGCTTACCCGGGCTCGTCCGACCGTGCATCTCGCGCACTCGTCCTGCCGGTCTTTGTGTACCGTGGAGAAATTTTCCGTGCTGACAACTCCGGTGTTGGTGCACGTGTCATGCGTACCGACACCATGGAGCTGGATGTCGGTTTCTCTGGTGCACTGCCCGCCAGTTCTGAGGCCATTCCCGTGCGCCGCGGCATGCCAGATCTGGGCACACTGGTCGAGTTTGGTCCGCGCCTGAAATGGACGCTGGGACAGCCTACACCCGGCAGCCGCTTGCGGCTGGAATTGCCCCTGCGCACGGTGCTGGAATTCAATGGCGGTGTTCGCGACCAGGGCGTGGCGTTCGAGCCTGGTCTGGTGCACGAAAGCCGTGATGTGGGCGGTGGCTGGAGTTTGTCGACCCGCGCCAGCCTGATTTTTGGCGACCGCAAGCTCAATGGCTATTTCTACGATGTAGACAAGCAGTACGCCACATCGCAACGCCCGGCATTTGAAGCGCAGGCAGGCCTGATCGCTACCCGTCTTGCTTTTGCCACCACGAAGAAGCTGACCCAGGACTTGCGGCTGATTGGTTTTGCCCGGCTGGAGAGCTATGCCGGCGCCGCCAACCAGCATAGTCCCCTGTTCCTGCAAACGACCGGCAGTGCCGTGGGAATCGGTCTGAGCTGGACCCTGGGGCGGTCAGAGTCCCGGGTGTCTAATTGAAGGGGCCTTGCTCAAAATTTCGTTCGGGCGCAATCCGGATTTGGACTGCCCTGGAGGCTTACGCTTCAGTGTCAAGCCGGCCTTGGTTACGACCTGCCTCTTTGGCTGCATACATGAGTTGATCGGCCGTTGCCACCAGTTCTTGTGCCCCCGTGCGGTGAGAAGCCCGTGCGACCCCGTAGCTGAAACTTAGCCCATTTTGAGTAACGCAAAGCTCACGCACCTTCTCCATCACCGCGCCGGCCTCGGCCACGCTGGTGGATGGAAAACGAATGCAGAATTCCTCACCGCCATAACGTGCTACCAGGTCAGTTTTGCGCACCTGGCTTTGCAGCAACGCAGCCACCTTTTTGAGCGATTCATCCCCTGCGCCATGGCCTTGCGTATCGTTAATCTTCTTGAAGTGGTCCAGGTCAATCAGGGCGACACAGAAGTCGTGACCATAGCGGCTCCAGCGCTCCCACTCCTGCTGCAATTCCTGCAAGAACCAGCGGCGATTCATCAGCCAGGTCAGGGAGTCGCGACGGGCAAGTTCTTCCAGCTCTTGCGTGCGCAGAGCCACTTTGTGTTCGAGCGACTCGTTGAGTTCTGCCACATGCTGGAAGGCGCGGGCAAACATGCCGCCCATCAGCAAGGATTGCATGATCAGGAACGCGAACACACCCAGATTCAGCGCGTAAAACGTGACGATGATCTTGTTGTCATGCAAGATGTCGTTTAAGGCACCGACAAAAAGCAGCACAAAGCCCGCGAGCATGATGGCGGCGCCCGGCAGATGGCTGCGCCACGCGCGCACCAGGGTGGCGATGATGTGCACCATGGCCCCCACGATCGCAAGCTGGTAGACCCAGAACCACGTTTGCATCATCTCGTAAGTGCCAAAAGTGCAAAGCAATGCCGTAGGTGCACCGATAAGGCCCAACGCCTTCATCAATGGAACATAGCGTGCTGTGGGAAACAAGGCGTGGATGTACACCGAGAAGGCCATGGGCATGGCAATGACCAGCAAAAAGGCAATGCGCAGGCCAACACCCTGATCCAACTGAGGAAGCAGCAAATACATCAGTTGCTCACCAGAGAGGCTGGCTTTGAAAACCGCCATCAAACAGAAAACTGCGAAGTGCAAAGGCGCTGGGTCCTGACGGCGAAACCAAAATAGGCCCATGTGGTAGATCGCAATGATCACAATGCCACCCATGAGAATGGCCTCATAAAACCGATCAGTCTGCGCGGCGGCATCCACCGCTTCCACTGGACCGAGAACCACTGGATACCACAGGCCGCCAAAGTTGAGCAGATGGTTGTTGACTGACACGGACAACAGAGCCTGCGGTGTTGAGGCTTCGAAGTAATACGTTTTTGGAAAGAACTGCAGCCCCATCGTGCCCCAGCGTCCCAACAACGCTTCATCCAGCCAAACACTGGCACTGCTGGAAATGCCCTTGAACTGCATGGCATACAGTCTGCCCACTTCTAGCCCCTGGAGTTGGACTTGGTAGGTTCCTTGCCCTGCGGCGGGTTGTTTTGCGCTCCAGTTGCCAGGAACCAGCAGCGTGTGCCCGGCGGACTTCTCAAACAGGGCGCGCGCCGGCACCTGGCCGCCCTCCAGATCGGTCCCGGCGGAGAAGCGCCACGACCCATCCAATTTCAACGCCGCATTGCCACTCCGAATCGCCATCCCGTCGGTCACGGCCTGGGTCTGGCCACTCGCCATGGTTGGCATCGCAAGGGCAAAGAACCAGCAGAGCGCCCACCACTTGGCATGCGTTAACGTTAGAGAAAGTGCGTGCAAGACGGGCATGCTTCATCATAGTGGAGACGCACCAATTTGGTGACGATTGCTCGCCGGAAAATCCCGCTCCAAGAATTTGCTGCCGAATACCACGCTTGCAAACAAGTGGAGTTCTATACTGAGATCTCACTCAGGAAGGGATCGCCCATGCTGCCGCAACTGTGGACCCAGCTTTGGCCGGCGCTGATCGCGCTGGCCGTGATCGGCTTTTTCTTCTACAAAGGGCGCGGCAGGATCGAGCGTGGCAATTTCACCGATCCCAATTCCGTTGCGCAGGGCGAGCCGGTGGATGTGGACGAGTCTGGCCTGCATCGCAGTGCGGGCACCACCGATGGCGTGGCGTGGACGGTCGAGGTGCTGCGACTGGCTTCTGAAGTGGACGACGGTGTGAGCGTGCGGCGTGCCACCAGCATCAACTTCACCCGCTGGACTGCTCCCCACTGCAAGCCTGAGCGTGGCAGCCTGTTACTCATGAATTTACCAAAGGGACAGAGTTCCCAGTTCACGGTGGAAGAGGGCTCGACCGGCCTGATGTCACAGCTCAAGGCCCAGGGCGCGATGCTGGCGTTGCAGCTCTACGTGCGACAGCGTTTTGGATCTGCGCGCGCTGCAGGTGTGCAGTTGGAGCCAACGCAGCGGGTGCAGTTGGGCTCTGGGGACTTTGGCGGTGGTTACGCGGTGTGGAGCAATGACGCCGAACTGCCAAAACGCCTGACCCCGCCCGCACGGGAATGGCTGGCGCAGCACCATGACAGCGGTGTGGCGGCCCTCTGGGACGCCCAGGGTCTGACACTGCACTGGCTGACACCCAAAGTCACCAAAGAGGCCATTGCCGCTTCGGCACGTGAGGGTGCCGAACTGGTCAATCTGTTGCAGCGATAGTATTGCAAGCAAAAAGGGTCGCTTGCGCTTACGCACCAAGCGCAGACAGCTATCAAAAAAAGAGCGCTCTACATTCCGCGAAACCGGTGCATGAAGGGTTGGCTCACCGCCAGCGTTTCCGTTCGCTGCCTGAGCTTGAGCACACCGCGCCCGGCGTCATCACGGGTCAATGACTTCACCGCGCGCACATTGACGATGGTGCCGCGGTGGACTTGCCAGAACATCTCGGGGTCAAGCCCCGCTGCCAGTTCCTTGATGGGTTTGCGAATGAGGGACTCACCTTCTGCCGTCATCACCACGCAGTACTTGTTGTCCGCCTGAATGTAGAGGATGTCTTCCACCAGAACCATGCGGGCTTCGTTGCCGCTACTGGCGACGATCCAGCGAATCGGCGCGGTCTTGGGCGCCTCGGGCTGCTCGCGCAGCGCCTGTGACAGTGCGGCCAGTGCGTCGGCGCTCAATGAAGGGCTGGTGGTGCGGGCCTGCAGGCGCGCAACGGTGTGCCGCAACCGCTCGGCAGTCACCGGTTTGAGCAGATAGTCCACCGCGCCGCGGTCGAAAGCCTCGATCGCGTGCTGGTCAAACGCCGTGACAAACACGATTTGTGTGGAGATACCCTGCGCCACCACCGCTGCGGCCACCTCCAGGCCGCTCATGCCCGGCATGCGAATATCCAGAAACACGATGTCGGGCTTGCGCTCCCAGATTTCCTCCAGCGCCGCGGCACCATCGTCCAGGCTGGCAACGATCTGCAGCGCAGGCCAGACTTCGGTCAGGCGGTCCTGCAATTCGGTACGAAGAATGTCTTCGTCTTCGGCGATGATGGCAGTTGTCATGTCAGGCGCTCTGTGGGCTGGTCAAAGGAATCCGCATGCTGGCCGTAACCCCGGCCGGGAAATTGGTCGCCAGTACCAGCGCAGCACGCTCTCCAAAAAGCAGCTTAAGCCGTTCGCGCACGTTCTTCAGACCCATACCCGAACCACTGGACTCGGCCCGCAGTCCAAGACCGTCATCGGCCACGGAAACGCACGCCATGTCGCCTTCCTGTGTGGCTCGAATCCAGATGGTGCCGCCGCCGGATTTGGGCTCCAGGCCATGCTTGATGGCATTTTCCACCAGGGTTTGCAGCAGCAAGGGTGGCATGGGAAGCGAACGCAAGCTGTCGGGCACGTCCACCACCATGCCAAGCCGCTCGCCCATGCGGATTTTCAGAATGTCCAGATAGGCGCGCGAACGCTCCACCTCCACGCCCAGTGTGGACTGCTCGGCATTCTCACCCGGCAGCGAGCTGCGCAGAAATGCGACCAGATGGCCCAGCATCAGGTCGGCACGTACCGGGTCGCTGCGCGTCAACACCTGGGCGCTGGTCAGGGTGTTGTACAGAAAGTGCGGTTCCACCTGGGCCTGCAGCAGGTGCAGCTGGGTTTGTGCGAGCTGGCGCTCCAGGGCAGTACGCTGTGCAGCCTCGCGGTCGCTGCGCCGTCGCTCGGCAATGCGCTCTTCCAGCAGCGCGGTGACAGTCAGTGCGTTGTCCAGATTGCGGCCGTTGTCCAGGACCCACCAGTCGAGCCAGGGAGCGCTAGCCGGCTCAAACCTGACGTTGGCACGGCAGAATCCATCCGCGGGCTCCAGCACTACGCGTACCAGGCTGGTTGATTTGCTCGTCCCCTCCATTGCGTAGCGGTCCATGTTTTTCAGACGCGCCGTCAGGCGGTGGTACGTGCGGTCTACATCGATGGAGGCAAAAAGGCGCAGACCGCGCACCGCGGCCTCCGCCATGTCCAATGCCTCGTCGGCCGATCCTGGAAATTCCAGCACACGCAGATGCCGGTTTGCGAGAACCTGCGCGTCGGTGTAGCCTGCCAATGCATGGCTGCGCGAGATGTGGTTGATAAGTACCCCCACGACCACCACCAATGCAATGGTCGATATTGCCCACCCGACACGGCCCATGCGCTCGTTGTAGCCCGCAAAAGTCCAGAGCAGTACCACGCAGAAGGCCAGCGCAAGGGACCAGGCCACCACATAGCGGGCGCCAAACTGTATGGTTTCGGAAGGGCGGGTTCTGGAGGATTGCATAGGTACACGCTGTGCGGCAGGTTGGAATGGCGCTCACTTTAGGGTCGCCAGCGCGTGTGGGCCAGCGGCATCCGACAAACCCAGCAAATAGTGGCGCGAAACCGGCCTCATCCGGTGCGAAGCCGTCACGCAGCCTCAGCGCGCCGACTCCGTGCCACCTGCTGTACTCGCTGCAAGTCTATCCGGCGCGCGAAGGACTTGTGGCAGTCCTCAGCCTTTGGCTGGCGCGGCTGGTGGTGCAGGCAGCGCCGGCAGTTTCGGCAGCGGGGGGGCCTCCTTGATCTCATAACCTGGTGGCACCTTGAAGAGTGACGCCTGCGGTTCACCGAGTTTGATGTTGGACAACCGGTACACCGCCTCGCCCTGGCGTGGATCAAAGTCCTTGCTGTATACCGTGAGCATCAGTTCGGGGGAGGTCCACACCTCGCGCGTCTGCACGATTGCCTTTTCGTTGCCGATCTTGCCGGCCTCCGTGGTCCAGGTGGTGCGCTCACCATGGACCTTGACGCCTTCCATGTCCTTGGCCGGCAATGCGGTCACCACCCCCGGGCCGCGTGGCGCCAGACGGTGCGCCTGAAGCTGGATGCCGGGTGGGAGGGGTGCCAGCGGAGGCAGTCCACTGGCCGCTCCATCGTGGCCGCCTTTGCGAATGACGCGCACTTCCACTTCCCGGCGCTTTCCGTCGGGCGATACCGTTTCATTGCGGGTCACCGTCACCGGCTCGGCGTTTGGTGTTGGCGGCATGGGATGTGCGCCTGGTGCACCGGGATGGACGTTTTCAATGATGACTTCTTCGCGTGCCCGCCCGGCCATGTTTCTTGCCCAATCGCGTACGCGCTGCCCGTATTCGCGCCAGGTGCCAGCACCTTCGTTGCCCGTGTTTGCGCCGATGGTCACCATCGCAACGCCGGTCTTGCGCGCGGTCCTTTCTACCGGGTCCAGAACCCAATGCTCGCGTGCCAGCGGATCGTGCAGGAGCACCCGTTTGCGACCGCCATCTTCGCGCTCCTGGCGGGTGCGTCCCTCGCTGTCACGGCACATCTGGCCCACAGTCTTCTTCACGATCTTGTTCGCCGACGCTCCAGCGGGGTCCATCAACCACTCGGTGGTCTCGTTGCTTACCTCGGCACAGTAGGGTGCACCCTTCACAATGCGCGACGCCTGGTGGTCGGTGCGACTGTCACTGATGATGATTTCGGGCGGGAACGCCATCACATTGCCGCCCGCCTGGGCCAGCAACTCGATGCGGTGCTCCATCTGGTGTTCGAGGGCAATTCCCGGTGTGCCAGCCTGGGCAAAGACTGCCGCGGCCATGCCCGTCAGTCCGAACAGCAAACCCCCTTTGCGGTAACGATTTTTCATGCAAGTTCTCCTGTTGTACTTCAATGGTCCAAACGCACGGCCAACAACTCTCCGTTGGCACGCAACAAAACCTGGGTCGGCACCCGCTCGCCTGCGCGTGCCGGATCAAACGGCAGCCCCATGGCCGCCAATTGCTGCTGTGGTAGCTCTGCGGAGACGAGCCAGACCTCGTCTTCTGCGGGAAACGCGCCGAGTTCTGTGACCGCCATGAATTGCCCGGTGACCGGGTCGGGTCCGGCAAGTTGGCTGTCGAGAATCCATGCCAGTGAAAACAGCGCCGTCAGCGCCAATGCGGCACCCTGCCAGCGCCAGCGTTCCAGCCACTGCCGCATGGCTACGCCGAGCCCACGGCGCTCCAGGAGCCTGGGCGGCAGAGGGCCCTGCTCCGAGTCGCCCGCCCTGCGGGCTCCTCCTTTTACCTGCGCAGAACCCTCTGCCGCCCAGGTTCCTAGGCGTCTTGTGTCGAGGGATCCACGCAATTGCACATAGACCCATGCGGGCGGTTCACACGCATCCAGCAGTTCTTTGGGGGTACTCATGCGATCTTCCTGTGGTCGAGTTGGTCGACCTGTGTGGGGTTGAGCAGCTTTTGCAGTTGCCGCCGTCCTCGCAGCAAGCGCGTGCGCAGGGTGTTGAGCGCAACGCCGGCGATGGCACACGCCTGGGCGTAGTCGCGCTCCTGCAGATCCACCAGCACCACCGCTTCACGCTGATGCCATGGCAATGACTGCAACGCGCCGTGCAGGGCCGACATGGATTGCACCTGCATGGCCAGCGCCTGCGGGTCGGACCCATGGTCCAGCGCACCATCTTCATCCCGTTCGGGCTCCCACACCTGCGCGCCATGCAGTCGGTCTCGCACGAGCGCGAGCACATGGTGACGTGCGACGCCACACAGGAACGCAGCCGCGTTGCCTTTGGCTGGATCAAATGCCAGTGTCCCGCGCCACAAGGCCAGGAATGCTTCCTGCAATGCGTCTGCGGCCCAGGCTTCATTGCCGCAGACAGCCAGTGCGTAGCGGTACACCGCGCCCGATTCGCGGCGGTACAGTTGGTCAAATGCATGCTGGTCGCCCGCGGCGATCCGTGCGAACAGCGTCCGATCATCAGGTGATCGATCGGAAAACCAGGACACAACGGGGGACTGCATACCGTCTATTGGCTCTGGGCGACCGAAAAGTTCCCGGATCGCGTAAAAGAAGTAAAAAAAGGCCGCCTTGTGTGGCGCGTGCCGGGTCGGGCCTCAGCGGTAGCGCAGTTTCATCACCAGGATGGACGACGCCAAAGACAGCGTGATGACATTGGCAATGACAATCGGCCAGGCCCCAAGCAGCAACCCGTAGACCAGCCACAGCGCCACGCCGCCCGTGAATGCGCTGTACATCACCAGGGAGATGCCGCTCACATCGCGCGTGCGAAAGGTGTGGATGGCCTGGGGCACAAAGCTGGCGGTGGTGAGCACCGCGGCGAGAAAGCCGATGAGGTCAATGAATTGCATGGCAGGATTATCCGGTGTGCCGCCGCGGATGCAGGTGCGTCCCCGATAATCCGGGCATGCCCAATCAAGGTTCCCAATCCGTTGCAGGCCTGTCGCCTAAGGCGGTGGGCTGGACGGCTGCGGTGGTAACGGTACTGATCTGGACCTCCTTCATCGTGATTGCCCGCGCATCTGCGGATCCGGCGCGGGGCGGTGTGCTCAACCCCTTCGACATTGTTTATGCCCGGTTGTGCGGTGCTGGCCTGTTCCTGCTGCCTTTAGGTCTGTGGCTGAACTGGCGCGACCGCATCCGCTCGGAGGAACTGGGCGTGGCGCAGGCGCGGGCTTTTGGATCACTGGGCGGTCTGTCACCGCTGCCGCTATCCCAAACCCTGCAGGCTGGTCTGTTCGGCGGGTTGCTCTACGCCACTTTGGCCTACAACGGCTTTGTGTTTGCCCCGGCGGCACATGCCTCGGTGCTCATGCCCGGCAGCCTCCCGCTGTGGACCGCACTGCTGGCGATCGCCTTGCTGGGCGAGCGCATGACGGCGATGCGTGCGCTCGGTTTGGCGCTGATCGTCGGTGGCGACCTGCTGGTGGGTGGCAGCAGCCTCTTGCATGCTTTTGACGGCAGCGGCGTCTGGCGTGGCGATGTGCTGTTCATGCTGGCGTCGTTTGTCTGGTCGGTCTATAGCGTGCTGGTACGGCGCTGGGGCCTGGACGCGGTGCGCGCCACCGTTGCCATTACAGCCTTTACCTTTGTGTTGTACGTGCCGGCCTATACGGTGCTGGTCCTGCTGCAGTGGGTACCAGGCAACGTGTTCACGGCGCCCTGGCAGGATGTGCTGTTTCAGATGGGCTTCCAGGGCGTAGGGTCGGTGGTGATTTCGGGCATCACCTTCACCCGGATGATTCAGTACTTCGGCCCGGTGCGCTCGACCATGATCACCGCGCTGGTGCCAGGGATGTCTGCGATAGCAGCAGCCGTGTTTCTGGGCGAACCGCTGCCCTGGAACTTGCTCGCGGGGCTGGCGCTGGTCACCCTGGGCATTGTGTTTGGCGTGCGGGCGGTCAAGCAGATTGCTATCAAAACGGGAGCTGCCCACGCAGTCCCTGCGGGCGCAAAGCCATGAATCTGCTTGCATTTGACACCGGTACGGAGCGCATGTCGATTGCGGTGTCACGCACCATCGACGGTGCCTCGCACACCTGGCAGCACGAGGCCACTGGCGGCGCGCTGGCCTCCACCGGTCTCATTCCCAGCATTCTCGACCTGCTGCAACAAGCCCAATTGCCGCTGGCGTCGCTCAATGCCATCTGCTTTGGTGCCGGACCAGGTTCGTTTACCGGGCTGCGCACGGCGTGCTCGGTGGCGCAGGGTCTGGCCTTTGGCGCCAACGTGCCAGTGCTGCCGATGGATTCGCTTCAGGCGGTGGCGCAGGAAGCGCTTTTGTGCGAGCCCACCCTGCCCGGGCGCGGCGTAGTGACGGCCCTGCTGGATGCCCGGATGAACGAGCTCTATGCAGCCACCTACGCGCTCGATGCGGGCCGTTGGTCAACCCTGCAGGAACGTTGTCTGATCGCACCCGACACGCTGGCTGACTATCTGACCGGATTGGAACCTCTTGCGCAAGGTCTGGGGCACTGGTGTGTGGCAGGCAATGTGTTTGATGAATGTGCAGCCGCGCTGCAAGGCGTGGTCGGCGCGGGCACGCCCTTTGGCTGCATCACCGCATTGCCCACTGCGCGCGCCCTGCTGCTGCTGGCGCCCGCTGCACTGCAGCGGGGGGAGGCTGTGGACGCCGCGCAGGCGCTGCCGCGCTATGTGCGTGACAAGGTGGCGCAAACCACGCAGGAGCGCGTGGCGGCCAAAGCAGCGCCGGTGCCGGGAGTCTGATGGCATGGAGCAGTTGGATGTTTCCGCAGAGATTCGGTTCGAACCTTTGTTTGCCGACCGGCTCGACTTGGTACTCCATGTGGAGCAGCGCGCTTACGACCACCCCTGGAGCCGGACCAATTTTCTGGACGCCCTGCACGCCGGCTACCAGGCGCAGATCCTGATGGCGAACGACACGGTGCTGGGTTACTTTGTGGCCATGAAAGGTGTGGATGAAGTGCACCTGCTCAATATCACCGTGGTGCCGGAGCAACAGGGCCAGGGGCTGGCGCGCACCATGCTCGATGCGCTGGCCGTTTGGGGCCGGGGCCAGGGCGCGCAATGGGTGTGGCTAGAGGTACGGGTGAGCAACCAGCGGGCCATGCGGGTGTATGAGGCGTACGGGTTTCGACGCATGGGCCAGCGCAAGGATTACTACCCGGCTGGGGGAAACCTGCGCGAAGATGCGCTGGTCAGGAGTTTTCGTTTGTAGATTGCAGGACCCCCATGGCACTTGAACTTGACGAACGCCAACGCGCCATGCTGCAGGAAATGGGCGTGCGCGTCTGGATGCCAGGCACCGACTTTGCGCCAGAAGCGGTCGCGCCTGCTGCTGTCGTTACAAAGCCCGAGGCAGTTCCGCTCCAGCGCATAGCTGCGCCTGTTGCGACTTCGGCAGTGCTTGCGCCCACAGCGTCACCTGCACTGCCTCTGCAGACACCCGCGCCCGCGCTGGAGAGCGACGATTCGGGTTGGGACCACCTGGCGCAGTCGGCAGCAAGCTGTCAGGCCTGCGGGTTGTGCGCCGGGCGCAAACAAACCACCTTGTGCGCACCCGTGCACCATGGCACCTCTGACTGGATGGTGGTGGGCGACCCGCCAGACGCGGACGAAGACCGCTTGGGCAGTCCCTTTGCCGATCAGGCAGGCGTGTTGCTGGACAACATGCTCAAGGCAGTGCGCGTCAGCCGACACGGTGAGGGTGCAGCTGGCGCTTACCTGACCAACATCGTCAAATGCCGGCCACCCATAGGGAAGCTGCCTCAGCCTGCAGACTGGGCCGCATGCAGCACCTACTTGCGCCGTGAGATCGCGCTGGTGCAACCCAAAGTCATCGTGGCGATGGGGCGCTTTGCCGTGCAAGCCTTGCTGGCTGAGCATCCCGATCAAGCGGCACTGCCGCTGGGCAAGCAGCGAGGCACCGTCTACCATTACGCCGCCACGCCGGTGGTGCTTACCTACCATCCCCAGGTGCTGCTACGTTCCAGCCCGGACAAGGCCAAGGCCTGGGCCGACCTGTGCCTGGCGGTGCAGGTGGTGCGCGACGCGTCCCTACAATCAGCGCCATGATGTTTCTTGACCAACTGCGCAATGCCGAGCGCGAAAACGGCTCCATGCTGTGTGTCGGGCTGGACCCCGAGCCCAGCCGATTCCCGGGCCGCCTGCGCGGTGACGCCAGCAAGATTTTCAATTTCTGCGCCGACATTGTGGAGGCCACCGCCGACCTGGTGGTAGCGTTCAAGCCGCAAATTGCCTACTTTGCCGCCCACCGCGCCGAGGACCAACTCGAGCACCTCATTGCACTGATACGCAGCACAGCGCCGCACGTGCCCATCATTCTGGACGCCAAGCGTGGCGACATCGGCAGCACCGCGGAGCAGTACGCCATCGAAGCGTTTGAGCGCTATGGTGTCGATGCCGTCACCCTGTCGCCCTTCATGGGTTTTGATTCGGTCGCGCCCTACCTCAAGCACCATGGCAAGGGTGCGTTTCTGCTGTGCCGTACCTCCAACCCCGGGGGCGATGACTTTCAGTCCCAGCGCCTCTCCAGTGTGGACGGTGCGCCACTGCTGTACGAACACATCGCGGCGCTGGCGCAGGGTCCCTGGAACCTCAACGGTCAACTCGGCCTGGTGGTGGGTGCCACCTATCCTGCCGAAATCGAACGCGTGCGGGCCATCGCCCCGACATTGCCATTGCTCATACCCGGCGTGGGTGCGCAGGGTGGCGATGCGCTGGCGACCGTCAAGGCCGGCTGGCGCGGAACTGCAGAGACCAGCACCGGGCCGATCATTGTGAATTCGTCCCGCGCCATCCTGTACGCCGGCGCGGACGATGGCTATGCTGCTGCCGCCCGGCTCGAAGCGATCCGCACCCGCGACGTTTTGCAGGCCGCCCGTAACGGGCGCTGACGCCTGACACAATTCTTTACGCATTCGAGCCAACGCAGCGGCCTGCAAAGGCGTTAAGCTGGGACCTTTTATCCTGGTCGGGTACGCCTTATGCTCGCTCAATCTGATTCCGATGCTGCAGTGATTCCACCCTTAGCGCAGTCTGCAACCAGTGGTGGCGTGACCATCGCTGCAGTGGCCAGCCTGCTGGCAGGCTGTGGCGGAGGTGGTGGCGGAGAAGCGCCCACAGCGGTGGTGCCTCCAGTGACACCACCCGTCGTGACACCTCCTGTCGTCACTCCGCCGGTAGTAACACCTCCAGTTGTGACGCCACCTGTCGTGACTCCACCCGTGGTAACGCCGCCGGTCGTCACGCCACCGGTCGTCGTGCCGCCGGTGGTGGTGGGTATCACCGATGCACAGGCAGCCCGTTTTCTGTTGCAGGCGCAATTGTCTGCATCCGACGCAGAAATCGCCGAAGTACGCAGCCAAGGCTACGCCGGCTGGCTGACGGCACAATTCGGCGCGCCGGCTGGCATCACGGGATTTGCCTGGCTGGTCGAGCGCGGCTATGACGTGGTGAGTGACAGCACCCGCTTCTTCGATGCCCGCTACCCTGGCGACCACATGGTCTGGCATCAGCTCATGACGTCCAAAGATGCGGTGCGCAAGCGGGCTGCGTTGGCATTGTCGGAATTTTTTGTGGTGTCGCTCACCGGTTTGAATTTCAACTGGCGCAGTTTTGCTATCGCTGCATGGTGGGATATGCTGGTGGCCAATGCGTTTGGCAACTACCGCAAGTTGCTGGAAGACGTCACCCTCAACGCGGCCATGGGCTATTACCTCAACACC
The DNA here is from genome assembly GCA_903958915.1 of uncultured beta proteobacterium. Classification (GTDB taxonomy): domain Bacteria; phylum Pseudomonadota; class Gammaproteobacteria; order Burkholderiales; family Burkholderiaceae_C; genus Allorhodoferax. The sequence goes on along the minus strand of CAJBVC010000770.1, from coordinate 77 downwards.
AAAGGCAACCTGAAGGAAAACACGGCGACAGGGCGGGCACCCGACGAAAACTATGCGCGCGAGGTGATGCAGCTGTT
>CAJBVC010000769.1 GCA_903958915.1 uncultured beta proteobacterium | reverse complement strand
AGCCTGCCAGTACGAATACGCCTTCCACTCCCACCTCTGCAACCACACCAACGACGACAACGGCAGTGAGCAGTTTGACCACGGCACAGTTGGCCGCAATGACCACGGCAGACATTGCCGCATTAACCACCAGCCAGGTTAGCACCCTGACTAGCGACCAGATTGGCGTTTTGACCACCCGCCAGATCGCTGCATTTGAACTGGTGGACGTTGCCGTTTTAAGCACAGCAGCCATCGCAGGACTCAGCTCGGACCAAATCCAGGCCCTTACTACCGACCAAATTGTGGCTCTGACCACCAGGCAAATCAGTGCCATCGAGACTGGCGATATTGCGTCCCTGCTCACCAGCCAAATCGCCGCTATGGAGACGCGCGACATCGCTGCGCTGGGGACGGCACAAATCAACGCTTTGACCACGGAGCAAATTGGCTCGCTGGGCAGTGCCCAAGTCCGCGCACTGACGACCGCCGATATTGCCACACTGGGAACCGACGACATTGCTGCGCTGGGAACCAGTGGCATCAGTGCATTGAGCACCGCAGGCACCGCAACGCTAAGCACCAGCGCGATTGCATCTCTTTCAACAAACCAGATCGCAGCGCTAACCACGGATCAATTTGCAGCCCTTTCCACCAAACAGGTGGCGACCCTGTCCACCGACCAGGTTGCAGCAATCGAAACGGCAGATATCGCAGCGCTCAGTACGGCCGCAATAGTGGCACTCAACACCGCTGACGTCGTCGCACTGTCAACCAGTCAAATTTCTGCACTCACAACGCGGCAGATTTCCGCCATCGAAACACGCGATCTTGCAGTGCTGAGCAGTGCCCAGGTAGCGGCTCTGTCGAGCACCCAGGTCGCCGCTTTGACCACCGCTCAGTTGATCACCCTGACAACGACTGGCGCAATCTCGGTCACCCAACTGCCTTCCACCGCCATCGCAAGCCTGACCACAAGCGCGATCAGCGCGCTCAGCACAGACCAGATTGCAGCACTTTCTTCCGCTCAAATTGCCAACTTGTCCACAGCACAAGTCGCGGCATTGAGCACCAGCCAGGTTGCAGCGATTGAGACCGCGGACATCGCAGCGCTCAGTACGGCTGCAATCGTGGCACTCAACACCGCTGATTTTGTTGCACTCAACGCTGGACAAATCGCAGCAATGGGCACCCGCCAAATAGCAGCCATTGAAACACGCGATCTTGCCGTGCTTAACAGTACCCAGGTAGCAGCTCTGTCGCCCACCCAGGTCTCCGCCTTAACCACGGCGCAATTGATCACCCTGACATCCACGGGTGCAATTTCAGTCACTCAACTGTCGACCACCGCCATCGCAAGCCTGTCTACGGGGGCAATCGCCAGCATGACGACCGCTCAGGTCGCGTCGCTCACTACCGAGCAAATTGCCGCATTGACGACGGCTCAAGTCGTGGCATTCACATCATCTGAAATCAAAGCATTGACGACGGGGCAGATAGCCGGACTGACATCCGAACAGGTTGCAGCACTGAAAACCAGTCAGGTATCGATGTTGACGACCGCTCAAGTCGCAGCCATCGAGACCACCGACATCGCTGCACTGAGTACCGCAGGCATCGTGACTCTAAGCACCAGTTCTGTTGTTGCACTGACCACTAATCAGGTTGTGGCCCTGTCCACCACCCAAGTTGCCGCACTCAAATCGAGCCAAGTCAATGCGCTAACAACCACGCAGGTAGCGGCGCTGGAAACGAGGGACATTGCTGCGTTGTCGACGGCGGCCATTTCTGGGCTCAGTACCAATCAAATTGTGGCGCTGTCAACCGGCCAGGTTTGTGCATTGACACCTTCTCAGACTGCAGCCATGAGTACTTCACAATCCCTGGTACTCCCTTTGGGGACTCCATTGGTTCTTGACCTCAACAACAACGGCGTTTTGTCCCAAAGCATCGATGCAGGGGTGCACTTTGACTTATTTGCCAGCGGACAGCAAATCGCAACCGGGTGGACCGATCCCGGCGACGGATTCCTGGTTTTGGACCGCAACCACGATGGCAACATCAATGACGGATCAGAATTATTCGGTGATGCCACGCTGCTTTCCAACGGCAAAAAAGCCAGTAATGGTTACGAGGCATTGGCAGAACTGGACAGTAATCATGATGGTCAGCTTACCAATACGGATATCAACTTCGCCGATCTGAAGGTCTGGACCGATACAAACTCAGATGGCGTCAGTGATTATGGAGAAATGCAATCGCTGTCCGATCTGGGTATTGTCAGCCTTGACCTTAACGCAGCACCTGCTTGGATCAAAGACAACGGCAACACTGTGGGATTGTTTTCGAGCTATCAGACCAACGACGACCAAACCCATATGCTGGCCGACGTCTGGTTCGTGGCCGACAGGCCCAAGTCCGTGGTAAGTGCAACAGCGGCCGCACCAACGATACTCACGATCGCCCCCACAGAGATGCAAGTCGGCGTTTCCGGCTTGGTAGACGCCATGGCCGCGTTCGGCCACGGCAATGCCAACAATATTTTTGATCCGTACGAAGAGTCAGGAAACCCAATTGCCCAGCAAACTGCTGTGGCAGGCTTTGCTCACTCCAGCACAACCAACCAAATGGTCCAAGCCCTGAGTCTATTTGACGCCAACGGCAACCAGATCAGGGGTCAGAACGGGCAGCAAAATGCAGTTGCAGCCCTGACTGCACCCGACTCATCAAAACGGGCGGACTACAGCGCAAGCATGCTGGCAGTCGGCAATGGATAACGGCACGACGCTACAAAAACAGCGACAGAGCGGTCAGGCCGCCCACTGTACCGTGCCGGTCCAGGCCGTGAGCAGGACCACGATTCCGAAGGCAATCCGATAGTAGGCAAAGCCGGTAAAGCTGTGACTGGCAATGAAACGCAGCAGCCAGCGCACGCACACCCAGGCGCTCAGGAACGACACCACCAACCCCACCGCGAACATCGGCACATCAGCCACGCTAAGCAGCCCGCGCTCTTTGTAGAGGCTGTAGACGCCCGCACCAATCAGCGTAGGAATGGCCAGGTAAAACGAAAAATCAGTCGCCGCCTTGCGTGACAGGCCCAACAACATGCCGCCAATGATGGTGGCCCCGCTACGACTGGTCCCCGGCACCATGGCCAGGCACTGCACTAGTCCGACTTTGAGCGCGTCCTTCCAGGTCATATCATCAGCGTCCGTCACCCGCACGGCATTGCCACCGGCTGCCTGGCGCTTCTCCGCCCACAAAATGATGAAGCCTCCCACGATGAAGGTGGTCGCCACCACCACGGGCGTGAACAGATGCGCCTTGATGGTCTTGCCAAACAGCAGACCCAGCACGACAGCTGGAAAAAAAGCAATTAGCACATTAAGTGCAAGCTGCTGCGCCTGCTTCTGTGTGGGCAGGTCCACCAGCGTGGTACGAATTTTTTGCCAATACACCAGAATGACCGCAAAAATGGCGCCGGTCTGAATTGCGATGTCAAACACCTTGGCTTTGTCATCGT
>CAJBVC010000768.1 GCA_903958915.1 uncultured beta proteobacterium | reverse complement strand
GCACGCGCACCATCGCCCTGCGCCAGCCACATTTCGGCATCGAGCATGCGCACCAGTCGCGACGCGGCTGCGTCAGCACGGGTGCGCTCGCGCAGTTGGGACAGCAGGTATTTCGACTGTCCGAAATCACGCTGTTTGATGGCAGCGAGAACGGCCCCGTACAACACGCCCGCCTGCTGTACGGCAGGCAGGCGCGCCAGGTGTGACGGCTCAATTTCTGCGGACCACGCGCGCAAGGTATCCGCTCCGGCATTGGACAGCACACGTGCTCGCGCCGCAATCATGCCGTGCTCCATGACCTGACCCCTTGCCGCGGCAACTTCCGGTGCCGGGAGTGCGGCCGGCACGCGCGTTTGCATGTCGGCCATGCGCTCGGTCGTGAGCGGATGGCTGCGCAGGTAGGGGAAAGCACCCGAATCGGTGAGCCGGGACGCCTGTTGCAGCTTTTCGAACATGGTGACGAATCCCTGCGGTGCAAAGCCGGCCTGGGTGGAGATGCCAAACCCGATGCGGTCGGCTTCACGCTCCATATCGCGCGAGAAGTTCAGCTGCGTCTGCGCAGCCACCGCCTGCCCGCCCACCATCAATGCATTGGCGGCATTGGGGCTTTTGCTGGCTGCCAGCATGCCAAGAATCATGGCGCCAATCAGCCAGGGCGTCTGCTCGCTCTGCCGCGCCACCATGCGGGAGATATGCCGCTGCGTCACATGGCTAAGCTCATGCGCCAGCACCGATGCCAGTTCATCGCGGCTGGTGACCACCCCCACCAGCCCCAGGTGCAGTCCCAGATAAGCGCCCGGCAAGGCAAACGCGTTCACCGTGCGGTCGCGCCCGAGCACCACGGTCCAGGCATAGGTGGAGTCGAGCTCGGGGGTCACGTCACCGCGTTCGCGCGCCGCCGCCAGCAGCGGTTGCCAGATGCCCTGGACATATTCCATGATGACCGGGTCATCGATGTAATCCGGGTCACGGTAGAGCTCGCGGGCAATACGGTCACCCAGCCGCCGCTCGGCGCTGGGCGCCATGTCCAGGCCGTCACCCAGGTTGGGCAGGAGCGTTGCGGACGCGTTTGGTGCTGTCCTGGTTGTCTGCGCGGACACGCCTGCAGCGACTACGGTTGCTATAACTAACGTAGCTGCCTGCGCAAGCCCAACAAGGCTAATGGGCCGTTTTAGCTTGAAAGGTTTGGTCAAAATGAATCCAGGGGCAGGAACCCGACAACATCTGCGGTGACGGGATCGAGCAACACGGTCCAGAAGGATTTGCGTCCGTTCATGGGAAGAAACAGTAGGGTCTGCGCATCCCGCCCCGCCGCCTGCGCGACCGCGTCGATGCGCTGCGCCTGGTCCGGGAAACGCTGTTTGAGACCGCTTACCGGCTTGGCAGCCTTGAGAATACTGGGAACGGCAAGCAAATAGGGCTGCCAGAGGTCTGGACGCGCGCCGAGGCTAAGTCCAGCCAAAGCAGCTAACGTGGCATCCGCCTGCTCCTGATTGCTCTTGAAGTCGCGAAGCGACAGTAACGTCGGGCCTTTCCAAGGCAACGCCTCGATCCCTGGCGGCTTCAAATGCAGCATTTCTTCAGGAACATCGACTGCATGCACCACGCTGAATCGATCAAATTCGAAAATTAGATGCACCGGGCGTGCCACACTGACAGTCCACAACCCGTATCCGAGTGCCGCCAGCTGCACTGCAGCCACGAATGCCAGATCACGGCGCAACACCGTCCAGGGCTTGGTGCGGTTAAACACCGCTAGCGTGATCAATGGTCCCAGAATCACGTCCACGGTCACCAGCAGCAGGAACAGTTCGCGCCCACCAGAGATCTCGCGGTATGGATACGGATACCAGACGCCGAACACCAGCAGCGCGCTCAGGGCAGCGATGGCGAGGCTGATTGCCAGGTGGATGACGCTGGCCCGTAGCCGATCACGCCAGAATGCGGGAGATTTTTCAACCATGTTCATAAGAATTGGAAGGTTAATCGCAAGAGTGCCTTGGGGGAGTGAAGCTCAGGTAAAGTCGGTCCAGCCACCATGTAAGTTGCGTGCGAAATATTTCAATAACCCCCATTTTCAGGTCAAACGCCGATGTCCGCTCTCACCCATTTCGACGCTCAGGGGCAAGCCCATATGGTCGATGTTGCCGCCAAGGCTTCGACCCACCGTATTGCGGTTGCCAGTGGCCGCATTGAAATGCTCCCGGCTACGCTAGCGCTGGTGGAGGCAGGCAATGCAAAAAAGGGCGATGTGCTGGGCATTGCCCGCATCGCCGGCATTCAGGGCGCCAAAAGGACGAGTGAACTGATTCCCCTGTGCCACCCCCTGGCGCTGACCCGTGTGTCAGTGGAACTGCAAGTGGTGCCAGAGTCCCCGGTCAATGCGGCCCACGTGGTGTGCACGGCCACTGCCGAAACCGTCGGCCCCACTGGCGTGGAGATGGAAGCATTGATGGCAGTGCAGGTGGCTCTTCTCACGGTGTACGACATGTGCAAGGCGGTGGACCGCGGCATGACCATCAGCGGCATCAAACTGCTGGAAAAACATGGAGGCAAGTCAGGGAGTTTTGTGGCTGGCTGACGGGGTGGCCCACTGCGCGTGCTCTTGGGGATAGGCGGCCTTGTAGCGCAGCAGATAGAAAAGTGCTTCGTCATCACGATCCAGCATCACGGCACTTTCAATCAGTTTTTCAACCACCCGTGGCTCCGGCGAAAAATGCAAGAGCTGAAAGGCCGTGGCGTGGACGGATTCCGCAGTTGCTCGGGTCAGCGGTGTCGTCGTCAATTCCGCGAACAGCACCTGGCCCTGAAATAGCCATGTGCTGCGCACTTTCTCCAGCGTGTCTTCGCGGTACGCGGCGTGGCGCTCCGCGACTGGCAGGTACAACTGGCTGACGCGCCAGTAGTCCCACGCAGCATACGCGCAAGCCGACAGCATGCCGGTGGCAAAAACCGCGCTGGTCGCACGTTGCCGGATGCTCAGATAGTCCTTGGCGCCTCTTTCCAGACCTTCCGTCACTGCGGCTGGCCACAGCATGGACAGGCTCGCCACGACCGCCAACTGAAATGGCCCATACCAGAGCGGGTATTCGAGCAGGCTGTGCAGGCCGACCACCGCCAGCACCGACCAGGCAGTTTGCTGCGCATAACGAGTTTC
>CAJBVC010000767.1 GCA_903958915.1 uncultured beta proteobacterium | reverse complement strand
AGCGTCAGCAATGCCAAAGTGCTCCAGCGGCATGGCGTGGTCAAAGACCGAGCCCAGCACTTGAATCAATCGGCATCCAGCGAGATGGCCCTCCAGGCCGACGGTCGAACTGAGAGTCACAACGAGATCAATGGCGTGCAGCAGTGGCGCCAGCGGCCAGTCCTGCGTGGTCGCTTCGATGCGGGTATCTGCGGGGCATACGGGTGGTGCCTGGCCCGCTCGGGGACGGATACACAGAACACAGTCCGTGCGGGACAGTACCCATTGTGTCACCGCTGCCAGTGCACGTTCTGGCAGGGTGGGATCGCCCTGGCGTCCGTCAAATGGATGAAAAGGTGGTTCAACCTGCATCGGCCACAGAATCACACGGCGGCTCTGCCAGCCCCGCTGTTCCCGGATCTGCCATCCCTGCTCTACTGCAGTCGGCACATTGAGCGTGTCAAAACCAGGATTACCGGTCACAACCACCTGCTCCTCCGTTCGCCCGGCAGCAAGCAGGAACTGTTTTACCGGCTCGTTCAGGACGCAGACCTTATCGGCGTAGTCAGGCGCTCCAATCCAATTGACTTCGTCAATTCCAAACAAGTCCACCAGACAGACCGCTGGGATGCCGAGTTTCCGGCAAGCCAGGACTGCGGCCCGTTCAGCACGGGGTGAATTTGTGCAGACCACCAGACGAGGACGGATTCGACGCAAGACGCGGAGCAAGGTCCGAACGGGCAAGAATGCTTGGCGCCCAAATTTCTGGTAAGCGAGTTCGGCCTCTTCGGCACCGATTTCATCGATCAGGTCTGCCATGGACAAACCTAGGTATGCCATGGTCTCGTAAGGGTCGGCGACGGGTTCAGGCAGCCCCTGCATCAGGCGCTCTCCCAATTGGAGGGCCGTGTCATCGCCATCGGTAACAAAGTCCCTGAACTGGACCACGGCCAGCCCCGCCGCTCGTGCAACCGGTGCTGCCGTGGTCAAGGCCAGCACCACGGGTTCGACCTTGCCGCTGGCAGCTAGCGCCTGCGCCAGCGGAATGATCATCTTGATGTGCCCGCTGCCGTAAGCCACGAAAAGTACCTTGTCGGGCGTGGTGAGGGTCACTGTGTCTCTCCATTGACCACGCAGTCATGCCACAACGCCAGTGCGGCCAACGCCCGCAGTTCCCGCGTAAAGTTGGCGTCCCCCTTCCGATGTCGCTCCAGCATCGAATCGACCGTTTGCGCTTGCAGGATCTGCGCAAGCAGCTCACTTTTCTGTAGCAAATTGCAGAGCCACGGATAGCTTTCACCGCGAAACCAGTCGCCAATAGGAACGGTGAACATCTGCTTCTTGCGATTTGCCAGGGCGTTGCCTATCAGCGGCGCAGCGGCTTGCTTGAACCAATACTTTTTGTCCCCCTGCGGCGACAGCTTGGTAGCGCCGCGCGAGCGAAAGGCAAATTCCATCATGCGCCAGTCCAGAAACGGCGTACGCGCCTCGATGCTGACCGCCATGCCCATGCGATCCGGTTTGACCAGGTTGTTGCCACAGAGCAGCAATTGCATATCCAAATACAGTGCCTGGTTGATGCGGTCAAAGTGCTGCGCCTCCATCAGCCAGGGTTTGGCTACCTCTTGAAAGGTATCGATGCCTTCCACTTGTGCGCGCACGTGCGGCTGGTACAACGTCTGCTTCGCCTGTGGTGAAAAGAGGGAAATGCTGTCAAAGTAGCTTCGTCCAAAGTCAGCATGCGGCATCGTTAAGGCGTCAGGCCGTGCAAAGAAGGCGGCGTACTTGTCGTAACCGGCAAACAACTCATCTCCTCCATCCCCGGTGAGAACGACCTTGACGTGCCTGGCAGCCAGTTCGCTCACACGCAAGGTCGGCATGAAGGACGAGTCTCCATGCGGCTGGTCGAGGTGGTAGAGCACGTGCGGCCAACGGCTCAACATGTTGAGTTCAGCCACCTCCATGGTGTGGTCGCAGCCAAACCGGTCGGCCGCCTGTTGCGCAAAGACAGATTCGTCGTAATTCGGGTCGGCAAAGCCGATGCAAAAGGTCTTGACCGGCTGCTGCACGTGGCGCGCCATCAGGCCCACAATCGTGCTCGAATCAACGCCACCAGAAAGGAAGGCGCCGAAGGGAACATCGGCACGCAGGCGGATGCGGGTGGCATCGTCAAGAATCGCCATGAATTCTTCGGACCACTCCTCTTGAGTAAAGTCCCGTTCCTGCTGCTGCGCCAGGCACCACCAGCGCTGTGTTTGCACATGAGGCGAACGGCTGAATTTCATCCATGTGCCGGGCATCACGTGTCGCACACCCTCGTACGCCGTCCACGGCACGGGAATGTAGTTGAACGACAGGTAATGGTGAATTGCTACCATATCCATAGCTGCCTGCGTTTGCCCATTGTGCGATGCAGGCCAGAGTGCCTTGATCTCTGAGGCAAACAACATCTCCGTGCCGTTGTCCAGAATGTACAAAGGCTTCACACCAATACGGTCTCTGGCGAGGTACAACGCGTCTTCCCGTGCATCATCGATCGCGATGGAAAACATTCCATTGAGTCGCCGCAGGCATGCGATGCCTTCTCGCTCATAGAGCCGCAAGATCACTTCCGTGTCACAGTTGGTTTTGAGCTGAACTCCTTGCGCCCGCAGCTCGGATGCCAACTCGAGGTAGTTGAAAATCTCGCCGTTTTGCACGACCGCGACGCCACCGTCGT
>CAJBVC010000766.1 GCA_903958915.1 uncultured beta proteobacterium | reverse complement strand
TTGGCATCGAGGTGGAGGTGCTGCTGGGCCAGCACCAGACGGTTATCAAGCCGCTGGGGCGTCTGTTCAAGTCACTCAGGGGCATCTCGGGCTCGAGCATTCTGGGCAGTGGTGAGGTGGCGTTGATCCTCGATGTCGTTTCATTGGGTGATCTGGTGACGGTCGAGCAGCAGCACCATGTGTCACGCGCATCGGAGTCGGCAAGCAAGGAAAGTGTTCAGGATGCCAAGGAGATTGCCAGGGTATGAAAACAGAAGCGGTTGATGCCAAGCAGGCCGTAAGCGACTCTTCCAGCCTGCAATGCCTGGGTTTCCAGGCCGGTGGTGAAGTTTATGCCATCGATATTCGCAACGTGCGCGAGATCATTCAGTACGTCGGGGTCACGGTGGTACCCCAAATGCCTGCGTTTCTGCGCGGGGTGATCAACCTCAGGGGTGCAGTGGTACCCGTGATCGACGTGAACGGCCGGTTTTGCGGCCAGCGTTCACCCATTGGCAAGAGGAGTAGCGTCGTCGTGCTGGAGGTCGCTGCCGAAGGGTCTCCCGTCGCGCTTGGTCTTCTGGTCGACGCGGTGAGCGAGGTCATCGCCATATCCCAGCAAAGCATTGAACCCCCACCGCAGTTCGGCAGCGTCATCCCCCGGGAATTCATTCTCGGCATGGGCAAAGTCGGCGACGAATTTGTTGCCATCATTAATCCGGATCGCGCGCTCAATATTGAAGAGATGGCGCTCCTGGCAGATCAGGGGCGCTGACCCGAAGCAACAACACTTTTGCTGGGCGCTGCCACTGTGGCTGATCGCCATACACCCGATATTCATTTGGAAAAGCTCACTATGAAACTTGCTCAACTTTCTATTCGGAATCGAATTCTGGTCGGCTTTGCCTTGCCGATCGCGCTGTTTATTGCGTTTACCTTCTGGTTGGGCAGCCAACTCACACAGGTTCGGCAAAACCTGGTACAGGTATCGGAGCAAAGCGTTCAACACGCCCTGATGGCCGCAGACCTTGACAAGAACGTGGTGCAGATTCAGCAATACCTCTCCGACATTTCCGCCACGCGCGGCAAAGATGGTCTGGACGACGGATTTGACAAGGCCAGGGAAAACTACGAAGCACTGAAGACCTCACTGGGCGTATTTGAGAAGCACTTTCGTGAGTCCCATGCGACAGATTTGTTGGGCAAGGTCGAAAAACTCAGGACGAAATCCGCTGACTACTACGAAAAGGGCCAGCAAATGGCCAAGGCCTATGTGGCTGGTGGCCCGGAGGCTGGCAACAAGTTGATGGCAGGGTTCGACCAGGCCAGTGACTCGCTGCAGCAGGATCTGAAGCCCTTTGTGAATGCGCAACTGGAGCGCATGAAGGCAGATCTTGGTGAGTCGATCACCTTGTCCAATCAGATATTTCACTCCGCGCTGGTCATCGTGGGGGTTGCCGTGTTGCTCGCACTGCTGGTGGCCTGGCTGGTCACGTCCAGTATCACCCGTCCCCTGGGAAAGGCCCTGGGGGTAGCCAATCTGGTTGCCGCTGGCAACCTCGATACTCCGATCGAGGCTGACAGCAGCGAAATCGGTCAATTGCTCGCTCCACTTGGGAAAATGAAAGACACGCTGCTGAGCTTTGAGGCGGCGCAGCAGGAAATGGCACGCCAGCACGAACTCGGCATGATTGAGCATGCGATGCCGGTGCAGCAGCTCGAAGGTTCGTACCGCACTATGGGGGAGTCCATCAATGCCCTGGTGCAATCGCATATCGCGGTGCAACGACGCATTGTGGATGTTGTTTCCAGCTACGCCGACGGCAAGCTCGACGTTCCCATGGATCGTCTGCCAGGACAAAAAGCACGCATCTCCGAGTCGATTGATCGGGTTCAGGGCTCGCTGCGTGATGCGGCGGCAGCGGCCATTACAAACATGCGTGTGGTACAGGCCTTGAACAAGGCCAGCGCCAACGTAATGATTGCCGACAACAGCAACACCATTATTTTCATGAACCCCACCGTTGAGGAAATGATGCGCCGCAACGAACCGGAACTGCGCAAGGTGCTGCCACAGTTCGATGCAGGCAAACTGGTTGGCCAGAACATCGACATCTTCCATAAGAACCCGGCACACCAGCGTGGCCTGCTTGAAGGCTTGCGCACGTCCTTCAGAACCCAGATCTCGGTCGGCTCGCTGCACTTTGGGCTGACCGCGAACCCGATACTCGATGAGAAGGGGCAGCGCATAGGAACCGTGGTGGAGTGGATTGATCGCACGGTGGAAGTGGGAATCGAAAACGAAGTTGCCAGCCTGGTCAACGGGGCCAGCCACGGCGACTTCAGCAGGCGCCTTGAAGTGGCCGGAAAAGTGGGTTTCTTCGCCACACTCACGCAGGGCATGAACCAGTTGATGGAAACCAGTGAGCAGGGCCTGACCGATGTCTCGGACCTGCTGGCTGCGTTTGCGCAAGGTGACCTGACCCAGCGTATCGAGCGCGACTACGAGGGCTTGTTTGGCGAGGTCAAGGACAACGCCAATTCCACTGCGGAAAGTCTGACCCGGGTACTCGGGGAGGTGCGCGCTGCATCCGACGCTTTGACCGGGGCTGCCAACCAGGTATCGGCCACCGCCCAATCGCTTTCGCAATCTGCAAGCGAGCAAGCCTCCAGCGTGGAAGAAACCACGTCGCAGGTGGAGCATATGTCCGTGTCGATCAGCCAGAACAGTGACAACGCCAAGGTCACCGACGGCATGGCCACCAAGACCAGCAAAGAAGCCCTGGACGGAGGCGTAGCGGTCAGTGAAACGGTGACGGCGATGAAACAGATTGCCGCCAAGATCAGCATCGTTGACGACATTGCCTACCAGACCAACCTGCTGGCACTTAACGCCGCCATTGAAGCGGCGCGCGCCGGTGAGCATGGAAAGGGCTTTGCAGTGGTGGCAGCCGAAGTGCGAAAACTGGCCGAGCGCAGTCAGGAAGCCGCGAAGGAAATCGGTGGCCTGGCGGGCAGCAGTGTGACAACCGCCGAGCGCGCGGGAAAGCTCCTGCAGGAAATCGTGCCCAGCATTCAGAAGACCAGCGAACTGGTGCAGGAGATTGCTGCAGCCAGCGCAGAGCAGAGCGAGTCGGTGGTGCAGATTGGTGGCGCAATGGGACAGTTGTCCAAAGCGACACAGCAAAACGCGAGCGCCTCCGAGCAGCTCGCAGCCACGAGCGAGGAACTGTCCGGGCAGGCCGAGCAGTTGCAACAGAGCATTGCGTTCTTCAATACCGGGGACGGACTCGCCACGGTGCGCAACCGAAACGAAAAATCAGGGCAACGCTCCCTCACCCAAGAACGTCGAACATCGAACGCGCCAAGACTGACCGCACCACTATCCGCGTCAGCCGTGCGCGGCGGCGGCAGTTCCAACTTCAAACCCTATTGATCCTAGAAACCGCAGTTGACGGTGAGCGTGAACCTCTGGGTCTTCTGGTCGATGCCGTCACCGAAGTGGTCGCTTTTACGCAGCACAACATCGTCGTACCACCCCAGTTTGGGACGGCTGTGCCCAAAGACTTCATTCGCGGAATGGGCAAACTCGGCGATGGATTCTTGCCAATCATTGATCCCGCGCGGGCGTTCGACATCGAAGAGATGGCGCTGCT
>CAJBVC010000765.1 GCA_903958915.1 uncultured beta proteobacterium | reverse complement strand
GGCTGCCGTCAGCCTCTGTCCTGACCCTGATCGCCATGCTGTACATCAGCCTGGGCGGACGCTCCTACCTTCTTGAGCAAGCCAGGCGCGCGGAAATCACCCGCGCATTCTCACTCTACGTGACACCCCAAGTGGTGGCGCACATGATTGCGCACCCGGAGCAAATGAAGCTCGGGGGTGAACGTCGCAATATCACGACACTCTTTACCGATCTGGCCGGCTTTACGTCGATTTCGGAGGCGCACTCGCCCGAAAAAGTGGCTCAATTATTGAATCGCCACTTCACTGCGATGACCGACATTGTGCTGGACCACCATGGTACCGTGGTGACCTTCATTGGCGATGCGATCATGGCCTTTTGGGGCGCTCCGCTAGAGGATGCGGCGCAGGCCGAGCGCTGCGTTGCCGCTGCCATTGCCATGCAGCAGGGTATGGAAAAGATGCGCTTGGACTTCGCCGCAGAGGGTTTGCCGCCCATCCATATGCGCGTGGGCATTCACAGCGGTTCGGCCGTGGTGGGCAACCTGGGTTCTGCCAAGCGGTTTGATTACACGGCCATTGGCGATGATGTCAATCTCGCGGCGCGTCTCGAAGGCGCCAACAAACGCTATGGCACCAATATTCTGGTCAGCGGACAAACCGTTGAACGGGTTGGCACAAAAATTCGTTTTCGCCCGATTGACAAGGTGATTGTCAAAGGAAAGAGCGTGGCAGTCGAGGTGTTCACACCTTGTGACGACGATCAACTGATCGAATGGACGACGCGGGCGATGGCACTATTGCGCGCTCGGCAGTGGGATGCGGCCAGTGCACTCCTTGAAGAGCTGTTGGTGGTGCACCCAGACGACACCGTAGCGGCACTGTACATGCAGCGCATCGCGACGTATCGGTTGACGCCTCCAGGCGAAAACTGGGATGGTTCGGTGGAGCTCGAGAAATGATGTGTTCGTTAGTACTGCGCCATATTGGCCGCATTGGGGGAAGCGATGGAAATAGTAACTTCTAGGACCACGGAACCACCCTACCGCACGCCGGTGATCCGCAAGTGCGGGCTTGCCGATAGCACGGGACCTCAGGCAGTCGCTTGAGTCGCTATGGTGGCGAAATGTTTCCTGACCGTGTTGGTGTTGCTGGGGTTGGCCGGGTGTGCCGACCTGCCCTATTACTGGCAGTCGGTGCATGGCCACCTCACTTTGATGCGTGCGGCCAAGCCAGTGCAGCAATGGGTTGATGATGCGCAGACTGCACAGCAATTGCGCGAACAGCTTTTGCTGTCGCAACGCATTCGCCGCTTTGCCAGTGATGCGCTGGCGTTGCCAGACAACGCCAGTTACCAGCAGTATGCGGACGTGCAGCGCAAGGCGGTGGTCTGGAACGTGGTGGCTGCACCTGCGTGGTCGCTGACATTGAAAACCTGGTGCTTTCCGGTCACGGGTTGTGTCAGTTACCGTGGCTACTTTGATGAAGATCAGGCGCGTCAACACGCTGCCGAGTTGCAGCAGCAGGGGCTCGAGGTGTTTGTCTATGGGGTGCCGGCGTATTCCACCCTGGGCTGGTTGAACTGGATGGGCGGCGATCCTTTGCTCAACACCTTCATTCAGTATCCTGAAACAGAGTTGGCACGCATGATTTTTCATGAATTGGCGCACCAGGTGGTGTACGTGCCAGACGACACCCGCTTCAATGAATCCTTTGCCACCGCGGTGGAGCGCCTGGGTGTTGCGCGCTGGCTGGCGCTGCATGGCACGGACAAGTCGCGCACTCAGGCAAGCGCCCTGCAAGAACGTCGTGCCGCGTTTCGGGTGCTGTCCCAAGCCACCCGCAAGGCGCTGGATGAACTGTATCGCTCAGCTGCTTCCGACGCACAAACTGAGGCAGCGCAGATTGCGACGAAGGCCAGGATCATGCAGGAATTTCGTGCGCAGTACGCGCAGTTGAAAGCGTCCTGGGCCACTGGCTCCACTCGTCCTGCTAATAACTATGATGCCTGGGTGGCAGGCGCCAACAATGCAGCCTTTGGCGCACAAGCGGTTTACGACGATCTGGTGCCGCAGTTTGAAGCGTTGTATGCGACCGCTGCATGTGGGGTTGATGAACTGTCAGGCTGGCGGCGATTCTTTGCGGCGGTGCGTCAACTCAAGGCCTTGCAACCGGACGATCGAATGCGCGCGCTTGCGTCGACGTTTGAGTGAATACTGCTTCATGATTGATCCACTCGCAGCCGTCAGCCTGCCGCCCCAGCGGCTTTCCACGCAGGCGCTCGTGACGGTCGGGGTACTGCACGTCGCAGTGTTGTGGGCGATGCTGCAAAGCGGCGCGGCGGTGCAGGCAACACGCCAGGTGGTGATCCAGTACTTTTCACCAATCACGCAATTGCGCGAAAAGCCCACGCCGGCGCCGGTGCAGGCAGCCACACCCGTACCCAAACGCGTTGCGGTCGCCGTGTCTCCCCCTGCGCGTGTGGAGACTCTTGCGCTGCCCGTGGAGCCCACGCCGATGCCCATCATCCGGAAGTTGGAGGCACAGACTGCGCAACGCGTTACGGTCAAGATCCAGGACATCAAGCCGCAGGCCGACATGCCACTGGTTGCGGAACTACCCACCACCCGAATTGAGCCGATGCTGGCCCCCGTGCCAGTATTGCCCAGCCCCGAGCCCTTGCCCCTGCCCAAACCGCCACCGGTCCAGGTCCCGGAATCCGCCCCGCCTCCCTTGCCAACGCCGCCTGTGCCAACGCCCGAGCCGGTTGTGCCGCCTGCGGCTGCCCCAGCGCCGCCGCCAGCACCCACGCCAGTTGTGCCAGCGGCGCCCGTTGCGGCACCCGCGCGCGCAACGGCCATTACGCCAGTTGAAAGCCACAGTGCGCCAGCAAAAGCGGCAGGCGGCGCCGGTAGTGCGGGCCGCACTGCCCTGCAGCCTGCAGTCGGCGCACTACCGGGTGGGTCAGGCCTGAATCTGAACTACAGCATCAAGGCAGATAGTCGCGCCCGACAAAGAACGGTTGCCGAAATGGCAAACGAGCAGCTCAATGGCAGCGGGCGCATGGACAAGCTGGCCGATGGCGTCAGTGCCGCTGAAAAGCCGGACTGTATCAACTCCGGTCAGGCCCTGGGCCTGCTGGCGCCCATCGCAATCGCCTACAACGTTGTCAAAGACAAGTGCAAATAGTCAGAACATGATTTCTCAGAAGGACACTTTATGAATGCAAGCAATCCGTATGGCTTGAGCGCAGTTTGGGGGCAGGGCGATCTGGTCGCACGTACCACACTGGTTCTGCTGGCTTTGATGTCGCTGCTGAGCTGGTACGTCATTCTGGCAAAGCTGCTCGAGCAACGCAGGCAGGAACGCCAGGCGCGGGAAGCGCGGGCCGCTTTTGCGGGTGCCGGGTCGCTGCAGAAAGCAGTCCCGGCGCTGGCAGCTGAGAGCCCGTTTCGTTTTTTGGTGGATTCCGCGATGGATGCGCTGCGCAAGTACGAAAGCCTGGCCGGTCAGGTGGATGTGGCAACCTGGCTGAGCCAGGATATTGTGCGCAACGTCAGCACCCTGGGCATGCGCATGCAATCAGGCCTGTCGGTGCTGGCCACCATCGGCTCCACTGCGCCATTTGTGGGCCTGTTTGGTACGGTTTGGGGGATCTACAACGCGCTCGTCACGATTGGCGCAACCGGACAGGCGTCTATCGATCGGGTCGCCGGGCCCGTGGGCGAGGCACTGATCATGACGGCGCTGGGCCTGGCCGTTGCGGTGCCGGCGGTGCTGGGCTACAACTGGCTGATACGGCGCAACCGGCTGGCCCTGCATTCCGTCAAAGGCTTTGGCTCCGACCTGCACACCCTGCTACTGATCGAGATCGAGAAAAGCCAGCGCGGCACTGGCGCCAGAGGCGCTTGAGCCGTGGCGATCAACTTTGAGACGGCGAGCGCTGCCGACGGGCGCGACAGTGACGACGCGATGCTGTCGGAGATCAACACCACGCCCCTGGTGGATGTGATGCTGGTGCTGTTAATCATCTTTCTGATCACCATCCCGGTGGTTAACGCGGCCGTAGCGGTCAAGCTGCCACAACAGACCAACCAGCTGCGCGAGGTACTGCCCGAGACGGTCATCCTATCGGTGGATGCTGCCGGAGCGAATTATTGGTTTGACGCCAAACTGCGCGACGCCACGGCGTTGCAGGAGAAACTGGCAAAGATTGCCAGTTTGTCGCCACAACCGGAAGTGCATATTCGCGCCGATGCCCGGACCGACTACTCGGCGGTGGCCAAAGTGGTGCTGGCCTGCCAGCAGGCAGGTATCGCGCGCGTCGGCTTTCTGACAGAACCTCCTCTCTGAACGGCATCGTCATGGCCATTGATTTCGACGACGCGCAGGATGTCATGGACACTGAGGTGGCGCCCAGCATGAACACCACGCCTCTGATTGATGTGCTGCTGGTGTTGTTGGTGATGCTGATCATCACGATACCGATCCAACTGCACTCCGTGCGCATGGACTTGCCTGCGGGGCTGCCGCCCGCGGATACGCCGTTACCGGTGGTGGTGAAGCTGGACGTCGCACTCGACAGCACCATCGCCTGGAACGGTGCAGCGGTACTGGATCGCAACGATCTCGATGCGCGCCTGCAAGTTGCCGCAGAACAGCCAGACCCGCCCGAAATCCACGTGCATGCCGAGGCAAAAACGCCTTACGACACGGTGGCAGCCGTGCTGACCGCAGCGCAGAAGCACGGGCTGTTGAAAATCGGCGTCGTGGGGCTGGAAGAGTATGTGACGCCTTCCCTCAGTCCACCTGCCAGCGCGCCCTGACGTTCGCCGCCGCACGCCATGCCGCCATAACGGATTTGCATGAATTGCGCTTCTAAGGCTTGCTAGTCTTGCGCTAGCAGCTATCACTATAGGAGCAGTTGCAGCTCCTACATACTGCGCCGGTACTGTCCACCCACCTCAAACAGGGCATTGGTGATCTGGCCCAGCGAGCAGCACCGCACCGCGTCCATCAGAACCTCAAACACGTTCTTGTCGTCGATGACGGCTTGTTGCAGGCGCTGCAATGCTAGCGGTGACTCGCCCGCATGACGGGCGTGGAAATCGGCCAGGCGCTGCAACTGACTCTTTTTCTCGTCTTCGGTGGAACGGGCCAGTTCCAGTTTGTCATTGACCGGGTCGCCATGCGGATTGCGGAAGGTGTTGACGCCAATGATGGGCAACTCGCCGGTGTGTTTGAGCATCTCGTAGGTCATGCTCTCGTCCTGGATCTTGCCGCGCTGGTAGCCGGTTTCCATGGCGCCTAAGACTCCGCCGCGTTCGGCTATTGCGGAGAACTCGGAGAGCACGGCTTCTTCCACCAGTTCGGTCAGCTCTTCGATGATGAAGGCTCCCTGATTGGGGTTTTCGTTCTTCGCCAGGCCCCACTCACGGTTGATGATGAGCTGGATCGCC
>CAJBVC010000764.1 GCA_903958915.1 uncultured beta proteobacterium | reverse complement strand
GCGGTCAGGCTGTAGCCCTTCAAAGGGTAAATGGGCAAGTGAATACCGACGCTCTGTGCCAGGCTGCGACTTTGCAGACCAGCGGCGATCACGAAGTCATCCCCCGCCACTTCCCCCGTGGAAGTACGCAGCGCACAGGCACGACCGGCCAGTACCCGAAAGCCATGCGCCTGCGCCTGCACAACGCCGCGGAACAAAGCGTGCGCGCGAAGCCGCGCGCCTAGTTGCACACATACCGAGAAGCAATCCGCTACCGCTTCCCCCGCAGTAAAGACACCACCAGCGAACTGCAACGGACTATGGGCCAGCGCTGGCTCCAGTGCCAGACACTCCTGGTACGACAACACCTTCTCCACAGCAATCGCGTTGGCACGCAGCCGCCTGGCCGCCTTGCTGAACTCGGCCGCGCTGCGATAGACGACCAGCTTGCCCGGGGTACGCAGGTCCACATCATGCAGCGCTGCAGTAGCACAGGTATGCGCAAATTCCGACTGGCTCAACAGGCCCAGCGCCAGCAAGCGCTGGGTGGTTGCCTGGTTGATGGATGTGCGGCAGTGGGCCAGAAAAGAGACCAGCCAGGACCACTGATGCAGGCTGCCATCGGGCTTGAAGCGCAACGGGGCATCTGACTCGAACATCCAGCGCAGCCCTTTGAGCGGCACGCCTGCATCGGCCAACGGTGAAACAAAACGGTAGCTGAGCTGGCCCCCGTTGGCAAAACTTGCGCCCTGCGCCAGTTCGGCTTCGCGCTCCACCAGAGTCACCGAAACGCCGGACTCGACCAGACACCAGGCCGTGGTCAGCCCCACCACTCCCCCACCAATCACCACTGCATGTTTCATGTAGTCAACGTTCTATGGACAGGTTGCAGCGTACGACCGCCACCGGCACTGCGCCAATGAATGCTGAAAGCCCACCTATAACCACCACGCATAGACTGCCGGGTGGCTGGGGCCGCATGGCAAAATCGCACCCAATCTCTTCACCACACAACCCCTTATGTCTACATTTGAAATCGAAGGCGGTGTTCCGCTGCGCGGCACCGTGCGCGCGTCGGGCAACAAGAATGCCATCCTGCCCATGATCGCCGCCTGTATCCTGACCGACCAGGAAATGGTTCTGGACAATGTGCCTGACATCATCGACGTGCGCCACATGCTCGAAGCCATCGTGGAGCTTGGCGGCAAGGTGGAACGCAGCGGTGAACGGGTCAGTATTCATGTCGCGCAGGTGCGCAGCAGTGAACTGAGCCGGGAACTGTGCAACAAGGTGCGCACTTCCATCTTGTGCGTGGCACCGCTGCTGCACCGTACCGGCAAGGCCAAGCTGCACCCGCCCGGTGGTGACGTGATTGGTCGGCGCCGGCTCGATACCCATTTCTATGGCCTGCAGAAGCTCGGGGCGACGGTGAAACTCAATGGCGCCTACGAGTTTTCACTGCCCAAGCCCTTGACGGGGGCAGAGCTCTTCTTTGACGAACCTTCGGTCACTGGTACGGAGCACATTCTGACCGCTGCGGTAGTGAGCGCTGGCACCACCCTGATCCGCAATGCGGCGTGTGAACCCCACGTGCAGGACCTGGCGAACATGCTCAACGCCATGGGTGCGCGCATCAGTGGCATCGGCACCAACCAGTTGCTGGTGGAAGGGGTGACCTCCCTGCATGGCACCACCCATAAGGTCTGCCACGACCACATCGAGGCGGCCTCCTACCTGGCACTGGCGGCCGCGACCGGGGGTGAGATCCGCGTCGAAGGCACCGATCTGCACTCCTACTGGATGTGCCACCGCGTGTTTGAGACCCTGGGCGTGAAAATCGAACTGCACAAGGACCACATTTACCTGCCGGGCAACCAGTTGCTGCAGACTACTCCTGATTTTGATGGTTCCATTCCCGTCATTGCAGACGGTCCGTGGCCCCAGTTCGCCACCGACCAGATGAGTTGCATGATTACCCTGGCCACACAGGTGCAGGGCAATGTGCTGTTCTTCGAAAAAATGTTTGAGTCGCGCCTGTACTTTGTCGACAAGCTCATCGCCATGGGTGCCAACGCGGTGGTGTGCGACCCGCACCGGGTGCTGATCAGCGGCAAGTCAAAATTGCGCGGCACCACCCTCACGTCGCCCGATATCCGTGCTGGCATGGCACTCCTGGGCGCAGCCCTGTGCGCCACCGGCAAATCCACCGTTCAAAACGCCAACATGATCGAGCGCGGCTACGAAAAGCTGGAAGAAAAACTGCTGGGGCTGGGCGCACGCATCGTGCGCCGCGCTTGATTCCGGCACCAACGCTCGAATACTTGATCGCCAGTTGGGGCTCAGTCGGCGTCCTCGCCGGCCTGGGAAGTCGAGGGTGCTGCGGAAAGAATGTTCGAATGCAGGACAGCAACTTCAACGGCGACCAAAAGCGCTTAGGGAGACAGGAATTGCAAACATATCGTTGTCATTGCGGACCTGATCCGCAATCCAGTGCGCCTGAGGCTGCATGGATGCCGGATCAGGTCCGGCATGACAACCGGTGGCGATTAACTGGTACTTTTGTATTTTTCGTCTCCCTTAACGAAATTGGTAAAAACCCTACAGCCACGGCTCTAACCTTCATTCTTTAAAATCAGCGATTGGCGAACCGTTCACCAAGTGGCCTTGCCAAGTTCACGACCCGTCAAACCGCGTACAGCCGGATCGGCAGCCACTTCTGGTAGTTTCCAAAATCCTGGTCGAGGGTGAATATGGGCACGTCATGGTTGACGGCGGCAGCGCAGATCAGGAAGTCGGTGTTGGACCCCTGCACGCCATTGGCGCGGCACAGGTTGAAAAATTGCGCAGCACGCGTGTAGTCATGCATTCCCAGCGGAACATCGTCGAAAACGGCCAGCGCGCTCTGCAATGCGTCAAATTGCGTCTGTAATTTGATTCCACTGAGCAACTCCTGCCGTATAGCGCCGAGCAGCACGGCACGGCCATCCTGCACCAGATCGCTCAATGCACTGACGGCTTTCCTTTGCGGCTCCTCAAGCGCGGCCCCATGGGGTCTGCGCAACGCCAATGACCAGACCGACGTGTCGACCAGCACCTTCATACGTCGGCAGACTTTCGCTCGACGCGGCGCTGGGTGTGCGGGTCAAAGCCCTCGTCGAGTTCAATGGTCCCAAAGAGATTCAGCAACTGGGCCTGTTTGCGTCGCTGCACGTATTCCATCAAGGCCTGCGTCACGACGTCTCGCTTGGTGCGCAGACCCCCCAGTTGCCGTGCCTGCTCGATCAAATCGTCGTCCAGTGCAAGATTGGTAGCCATGTGTGAACTCCTACACAATGTGATGTGTGCATTGTAAGCGAGGTCGCCTCGACTTGCATGTCGGCAAGGCGGCAGCTGTGCTGCGCGGGTGTGGTCTGCAGTGCTGGGGAATGGAATTACCGGTTGGCGCGGAAGTTGGTGAAGATGCGGGTCTGAACCTTGCGGATCGCCTGTGGCAGCGCATCGGGCGCAACCATGGTCTTGGTCGCAGCGGCATCCAGGAAGATCGACTTGTTCTCGGCCACGTCCTTCTGCACAAACTTCAGTGAAGCGGCGTTGGGATTGGCGTAGAACACCTTGTTGGTCAGTGACGCGTGCACCTCCGGGCGCAGGACGTAGTTGATGAACAGGTGCGCGTTCTCTACGTTCTTGGCGTCCTTTGGAATCGCCATGGTGTCAAAGAAAAGCGTGGCGCCGGTCTTGGGCACTAGCGCCTCAATCACTACCGGCGTCTTGCCCTTGGCCGCAGCGGCACGGCTGCGGGCGATATTGATGTCGCCTGAAAAACCCATCACCAGACAGGTGGC
>CAJBVC010000763.1 GCA_903958915.1 uncultured beta proteobacterium | reverse complement strand
TGGCGCGCATGGCCGGCATGGCTTCGCCCGCTTGGCCGTTGAGTACCTTGTGCATCATTTCTGCGCCATTGTCCGCAACAGAACCGAGGGCAGGGCCATCCTTGATCTTCTTGCCGTCCAACCCATGGCATCCGGCGCACATGGTGTTGTAGTAGGCCTCGCCCTTGCCGACATTGCCGGTGGACTTGTTGGCTGCGTCGAGGTATTTGGTCAGCGTGCCTAGGCCCTTAGAGACAAAATTGGCCAGATCTTCCGCGTCTTTGGCGGTCAGCTGGGCTTCGGTATAGCCATGGGACTTGTCACGCAAAATTGCGGCGATTGCGGCAGGGTCTTTGCCAGCCGCACCGTTGATGCCCTTGATGCCGGTGAAGTGACCACCCTTGGCGTAGGCGCCGTCTTTACCTTTGTAGTCCCAGCCATGGCACTCTTTGCAGCGCCATGAGTTTTCCTTGCCGTACTTACCATCCTTGATATAGGACGGGTGGTCTGCGGCAGGCTTGGCGGTCTTGTTTTCGGCAAAATATTTGTCATACAGACGCCCACCGCGTGCAATGGATGATTCGGTTTCGGCGGCGATGGCCGAAAGACCCATCAGCGAGGCAAGGGTGGCTCCGGCAATAAGGGAAAAAACGCGTTGAACGGATCGCATGCTGTCTCCTGAGTAGATGTTGTGATGTTACAAACTGACGCTGCACACCTTAATCGATAAAAAGTGCCAGACCGTTTGATCTGGATCAGTCTATCAGACTATTGAACGCCATCCGCGCGTAAATGCAACACGCGGTCGGCACGCTCGGCTGCTGCCAGGGAGTGGGTGACCAGCACCAGCGAAGCGCCGTGCGCCCGGGTTTGCGTGACCAGCGCCTGCATCACCATGGCGGCCGTGGTGGGGTCGAGGTTGCCGGT
Source organism: uncultured beta proteobacterium (assembly GCA_903958915.1). Taxonomy (GTDB): domain Bacteria; phylum Pseudomonadota; class Gammaproteobacteria; order Burkholderiales; family Burkholderiaceae_C; genus Allorhodoferax. The sequence goes on along the minus strand of CAJBVC010000763.1, from coordinate 1,611 downwards.
GGGCTCGTCGGCCAGCAGCAGGCTCGGGCGGTGCACCAGCGCCCGCGCAATGGCTACTCGCTGCAGTTGCCCGCCACTGAGTTGCTGGGGCAGACGTTCGCCAAGTTCTTGCAGGCCGACGGCAGCGAGCATGTCCGCAACGCGGGCTGGGTCGGGCTGGTTCAGCAGGAGCAGGGGCAGCCCCACGTTTTGCGCCACGTCCAGGTGCGGCAGCACGTGAAAGGCCTGGAACACAAATCCCACTTTGCGCCGACGCAGCAGGGCGCGGGCGTCGTCCGAGAGTTGGCCAATGTCTACCCCCTCCAGGTGCACGGTGCCGCTGTCCCAGTGGTCCAGACCTGCCATGCAGTTGAGCAGGGTAGATTTGCCAACGCCCGATTCGCCGATGATGGCGACAAACTCACCCGGTGCCACATCCAGCGTGACGTTGGCAAACACGGGCGTGTTGCCGTAGTGTTTGCTGAGTTGGTGGATGCGAAGGTTCATGGGCGCTGCCGGGTAGGGAGCGGCAATGATAGGGGCACAATAGGGCATGAACCGCAGAAACACCCTCATTACCCTGTTGGCGGCACTGGCAACCAGTGCCTTTGTTCCCACCGTGTGGGCGCAGACCAAGCCCATCCGCCTGATCGTGCCCTACGCACCGGGCGGCCCCATCGACGTGACGGCTCGTATCCTCGCAGAACGAGTCAAGGAAACCCTAGGCACGGTGATCGTTGACAACCGGGCCGGTGCCGGCGGCAACATCGGTGCCGATCTGGTGGCCAAGGCTGCGCCCGACGGGCTGACCATCGGCATCGCCGCCACCGCCACCCATGCGGTGAACCCCTGGCTGTTTGCCAAAATGCCTTACAACGCGGCGACCGACTTTGCGCCCATCACTCAGATACTGCGGGTGCCCAATGTGCTGGTGATGAATGCCGAAGTGGCCCAGCGGCTGAAGATCAACACCCTGGCCGATTTTCTGGTGTATGCACGGACCAACCCCGGTAAGCTCAACTACGGCAGCGGCGGCAATGGCAGCGCCGGGCACCTCGCGGGCGAAATGTTCAAAGCCCAGACCGGCGTGTTCGCCGTGCACATTCCCTACAACGGTGCCAACCCGGCGCAACTAGGCTTGCTGGGCGCGCAGGTTGATTTCAATTTTGACAACCTCGCCACAGCAGCGCCGGGCATCCGCTCGGGCAAGCTCAAAGCCCTGGCCGTCACCACGCTGGCGCGCGCACCAACCCTGCCGGAGGTGCCACCCATTGCCGACACCCTGAAGGGTTTTTCCATCGACACCTGGTGGGGCTTGGTAGCACCCGCGGGCACGCCCAAGGACGTGATCGCCCGCCTGAACCAGGCTTTTGTGGCGGCCCTGAAGTCACCCGAAACCGTTGCCCGCTTTGCCAACCTGATGGCCGAGCCGGTGCCGACCACGCCGGAGGCGTTCGGTGCGTTCATGAAATCGGAGCTGGCCAAGTACCAGGCGGTCGTGAAGGCGACGGGGGCCAAGGTGGATTGATACGCTATTCACCAGCGGCAAGACAGGCGGCATCGATCACACTGTTGGCAATGAAGTACCCCGCGCCACGCAGTGCCACCAACTGGGCTCGTATGCCGGAAATC
>CAJBVC010000762.1 GCA_903958915.1 uncultured beta proteobacterium | reverse complement strand
TCTAAGCCCTTGATTTTGCAGCGTTTTAGCCACGGAACGGGCATATTCGGCCTGCGCATCGGTGATATTGAGCACCACCACATGCACTGGCGCCAGCCAGGCTGGCAACGCACCCGCGCTTTCCTCGATCAAAATTCCGATAAAACGCTCCAGGCTACCAACGATGGCACGGTGCAGCATTACCGGGCGGTGGCGCGCGCCATCTTCGCCTACATACTCCGCATCCAGGCGCTCGGTCATGAAGAAGTCCACCTGGATGGTGCCGCACTGCCACTGGCGCCCCAAAGCATCCTTGAGTGTGTACTCAATCTTGGGGCCATAGAACGCGCCTTCTCCCGGTGTAATTTCAAATTCACACCCGGAGGCGCGCAGGCTTTCCATCAGCGCATGCTCGGCCTTGTCCCAGCTCTCATCCGAACCAATGCGTTTCTCCGGTCGTGTGGCAATTTTGTAAATGATGTTCTTGAAGCCAAAGTCTGTGTACACCTTTTGCAACAAGGTGGTGTAGTTAGAGCATTCCGTCAGGATCTGATCTTCGGTACAGAAGATATGGCCATCGTCCTGGGTGAACCCGCGCACCCGCATGATCCCGTGCAAGCCGCCAGAGGGCTCGTTGCGGTGGCAGTTGCCAAACTCGCCATAGCGAAGGGGCAGATCACGATAGCTCTTGATACCCTGCTTAAAGATCAGGATATGGCCCGGGCAGTTCATCGGCTTCAAGGCGTATTCGCGCTTTTCCGACTCGGTAATGAACATGTTTTCGCGGTACTTCTCCCAGTGGCCGGTCTTTTCCCACAGGCTCTTGTCAATGATCTGTGGGCCCTTGACCTCCAGATACCCGTTGTCCTGGTAGACCTGGCGCATGTACTGTTCCACACCCTGCCATAGCGTCCAGCCCTTGGGGTGCCAGAACACCAGGCCGGGCGCATGGTCGTCGATGTGGAACAAATCCAGTTCACGGCCCAACTTGCGGTGGTCGCGTTTCTCTGCCTCCTCCAGCATGGTGAGGTGTTGCTGCAACTCTTCCTTGGTCGCCCAGGCCGTACCGTACACACGCTGCAGCATTTCATTTTTGTGGTCACCGCGCCAGTAGGCACCCGCGAGTTTCATCAGTTTGAAGTGCTTGAGCTTGCCCGTACTGGGCACGTGCGGTCCCCGGCACAAGTCCTCGAACTTGCCCTCGCGGTACAGCGACACGTCCTGGTCGGCCGGAATGCTTTCGATGATCTCTGCCTTGTAGTGCTCACCCAGGCTCTTGAAGTACGCCACCGCCTCATCGCGCGGCAATACCCGGCGCGTCACAGGCTCATCCAGCGCGGCGAGTTGGGTCATCTTCTTTTCAATAGCCGCCAGGTCTTCGGGCGTGAAGGGGCGCTTGTAGGAGAAGTCGTAGAAGAACCCGTGTTCGATGACCGGACCAATCGTCACCTGGGCGTCCGGGAACAACTCCTTGACCGCATAGGCCAGCAGGTGTGCGGTCGAATGGCGAATGACTTCCAGGCCATCGGCATCCTTGGCGGTGATGATGGACAGTGCGCTGTCACTCGCCATGGAGTAACTGGTATCAACCACCTTGCCATCCACCTTGCCTGCCAGAGCGGCCTTGGCCAAACCGGCGCCAATCGACGCGGCCACTTCAGCCACTGTGACCGGACCGGGAAATTCACGTTGAGAGCCGTCGGGAAGCGTAATGTGGATCATGGAAGTCACCTAAGAAACTGGTATTGAGAAAGACAAAAAGCGCGGAACGGTCCGCGCTTTACTATGAATTTGGTAGCTTGCTGCGCACAAGGCGCGCGGACCTGCGGCCTTACTCGCTAATGAATGTTGCCGATGTCGTTCGCGGTGTCATAACCAGTATGCCTTTCTCGCTCTTATGCAAAGTAGATGGCAGGATTTTACCGCACTGAAGTCGTCGCGGTAATTCGTGCCAGTGATCTCTTGTGAAACTGACCCACGCTTGTCTGCGGCCAAGGTGAGCTCCGTGTCCGATCCAAGACTGCGCCAATAAGTGATACCTCCGTTTCAGATCTCCGGGGGATTTGTCTTCTCCGAGAAAGGTACCTAGTATCTAGATCAGCCGGTATGCAAAAGTTTGCGATAGTGCCAAGTTCACCGTGCAATACGACACTTCACGACACTTCAGCGGCCGGTGACAATGTA
>CAJBVC010000761.1 GCA_903958915.1 uncultured beta proteobacterium | reverse complement strand
GCGTGAGCAGGGTTCCATGGAGGTGCCACTGCCACCCTATTTCTTTGTGCCTGGCGACCGCACCTGGTTCCGCAACCCCGACGAAGCTTCGGCAGACGCCTCAGGGTTTGAGGGCTCCTGGGTCATCTATCTGGGCGCCGGCCAGTTTTCCAATTTCTGGAAGCACACCGAGCCCTACACCCTCGTCGACAAGTGCCTGGAGATTTACCACTGGCGCGATGGCCTGTACCGCGATGCACTCGGTGACGAGCGCATTGACGAGCCCAAGGTGGCCCAGTATGTCGCACGTACACGGCGCGACCCGATGGAAATGGCACGCATACTGCAATTGATGCAACGCTACCGCGAACCCCGGGGGGTGTATACCGACGCCGGTGGCTGTATCGACACCACACGTGAATTCGCCCGATGGGTATGTCCGGGCACGGCAGACCTTGTCTTGCCGTCTGCATAGCCACCCATGCAGCGCAACCTGCTGATTGACGGCCTCAAGGTCTTTGCATCGCAGTGGATTGTGTTTCACCACCTTGCCGCCTATGGGCCACTGTCCGATGTCTGGGATGCGGCGGCCACAGGATCCAGCGACTGGGCATTTGAATACGGACGCATGGCGGTACAAATATTTCTGGTGGTTGGCGGATTTCTGGCCGCCCGTGGACACGTGGCGCAGGGTCTGACGATGCAGACCCTGTCACCCGTTCGCCGGGTACTGCAACGCTACTTGCGTCTCATGCTCCCGCTGGCCGCAGCACTGGCCATTGCAATACCCAGTGCACTCCTGGCACGGCATTGGGCCAGCTACCAGTTCTTTCCGGACTTCCCGAGTTGGCGGCAGATCTGGACACATATCTTCTTGTTGCAAGACATCGTCGGCGAGCGCTCGTTGTCTGCGGGTGTCTGGTATGTGGCCATAGACTTCCAGCTGTTCGTCCTGATAACTTTTCTCATCGGGTCCGGCCGGCATGGGGCACGCCTTGGCGTGGCGGCACTGATGCTGGCATCACTTTTCTACTTCAACCTGTACCCCAAGTTTGACCCCTGGGGCCTCTACTTTTTTGGCGCGTATGGCATGGGCACCGTCGCCTACTGGGCCGCCCATTCCACACGCCCGGTCCGTTGGCTTGCTGTTGTGGGTCTGGTCGGTGCAATCGCGTTGGCCGTGGACTATCGCGAGCGCATTGTTCTGGCAACTCTGACCGCGGTTTTGCTGGGGTATGTGGAGTATCGCGTCGCCAGCAAGCCATTGCGCCAACGTGCCCCACAGACCTGGATGAAACTCCTCACCACCTTTGGCAACGCGTCCTACGCGTTGTTTCTGGTGCACTTCTCGGTGGTGATGCTTGCCAACGCGCTCTACGCGCGGTTAGGCCTGCAAAGTCCCCTGAGTGCCGCGTGCGCCATCCTGGGCTGCTGGATCGTCAGCAATGCGTTGGGCCTCGCCTTTGAACGATGGATCGAACGCCCCCTGCAGCAGCTGCAGAAGACGCTGGTGACTGGCCTGCAAAGAGCGCAGTCGTCAAGCTCCTGATTTTTTACAGCAGCGCTGCTGCTTCGCGTGCCGCCACCCGGCCTTCGTCGGTCGGCACCACCCACACCTCTACCGGGCTGCCCGCGCGGTGAATCGGCATCACGGCCTCGCCCACGGCTTGCTGGTTCTGGGCTTCGTCGAGCTGCACGCCCAAAAAGCCCAGTCGCTCGCATACCTGCGCGCGCAACACGGCATCGTGCTCCCCGATGCCGCCGCTAAAGGCCAGCACGTCGAGCCCCCCCATGATCGCCACCAGCGCGCCAGACTCGCGCACCACCCGGTGGGTGAACATGTCGATGGCACGCGTCGCCGCCTCACTGCCATCGCCACGCAGGCGCCGCATATCGGCCGAAATGCCCGAGACGCCCAGCAGACCGCTTTGCTTGTAGAGCAGGTCCTGCAGGCGCTTGTGGTCCCAGCCCTGTTCCAGCAGATACAGCATCACCCCTGGGTCGAGTGTGCCGGTACGGGTGCCCATCATCAAGCCGTCCAACGCGGAAAAACCCATGGTGGTGGCACAACTGCGGCCCTCTCGCGCCGCGCACAGACTGGCACCGTTGCCCAGATGCGCCATCAGCACCCGGCCCTGGGCGCGCGGGCTGCGCTCCAGCAGCGTGTCCATGATGTACTGGTACGACAGGCCGTGGAAACCATAACGTCGTACCCCCTGTTGTGCCAGCGCCTGGGGCAACGCAAAGGCGTAATCCACCTCGGCCAGGGTACCGTGGAACGCGGTGTCAAAGCAGGCAATCTGGCGCAACTCCGGAAACGCCACGCGAAACGCCCGCACGCCTTCGAGGTTGTGCGGCTGGTGCAGCGGTGCCAGGGAATTCAGCGCCGTCAACTGTTCGAGGATGGCGTCGGTCACCACCACACTGGCCCGGAAATCCTGACCGCCATGCACGACACGGTGTGCCACCGCCTCAATCGCGGGCACGCCAGGCTGCGTGGCAAGCAGGTCACGCAAGCTGGCCAATGCCCGTTGAAACGGCCCGCCTGCGCCTGCCGGCAAAGTCTTGCGCTGCGCCTGGCCATTGAAGGTCCAGCCCATTTCGGGTGTTCCCCCCGGCTCCAGGCCCTGGATGTTCCCGGTCAGCACACTGGATTGCACCTGGCCATCTCTGAGCGGATGCAGGGAAAACTTGAGGGTGGAAGATCCTGCGTTGACGGCAAGAATGGCCATAAAAATATCTCCGTAAGATTTCTGTTCCTGACGATACAACTAACGCGGAGCCTTCCAGTCCGCACGCGCACGTTCGCGCCGCGCGCTGTGTGCAGCCAGTTTAGCCAGCAATGCAGATGCTACCCGGTTCATCGGACCATCGGCACGGCTGGTCAGTGCAATCGGAATGCGCGCACCCAGCACCAGGCCCGAACCCGACGCACCCGCCAGATACTCCAGTTGTTTGGCCAGCATATTGCCACTTTCCAGGTCTGGCACCGCCAGAATGTCGGCGTGCCCGGACACCCGCGACTCGATATTCTTGATGACAGCTGCCTCACTGGAGATCGCATTGTCAAATGCCAGTGGG
>CAJBVC010000760.1 GCA_903958915.1 uncultured beta proteobacterium | reverse complement strand
CTGGGACATACCCGTTGTCTGACCGACATTGAACCGACCAGAGTGCTACGAAGTTTATAGCTGTTCACGCATGCACCACATGGGCGAACTGCCAAATCTGTATAAAATAAATGTGTCTTTACCAACCCTAACCAGAGGACCTATCGCAATGGCCAAGAGTTTGAAATCACTAGGCGCATCCCTGGCGCTTGTTAGCGCAACTGTGATGGCATCGTTCGGCGTCCACGCCGCCGACGCCAAGGTACTCAACATCTACAACTGGTCAGACTACATCGCCGAAGACACGATCAAGAACTTCGAGAAAGAGACCGGCATCAAGGTGCGTTACGACAACTACGACAACAACGAAATCCTGCACGCCAAACTGGTGGCTGGCAAGACCGGTTATGACATCGTGGTGCCAGGTTCGCATTTTGCCAAGACGCAGATTGAAGCCGGTCTGCTGCAGAAACTAGACCGTAACAAACTCACCAACTGGGGCAACCTCGACAAGGGCTTGCTGGAGCAACTGGCCAAGGTGGACCCGGGCAATGAGTTTCTGGTGGACTGGCTATGGGGTTATGTCACTGTGGGCATCAACGTCAACAAGGTCAAGGCAGCTTTGGGCGACACGCCCATGCCAGACAATGCCTGGTCGCTGCTGTTTGACCCCCAGTATGTGAGCAAGCTGAAAAAATGCGGTGTCAGCGTGCTGGATTCGGCCTCCGAGGTCATTCCAGCAGCGCTGATGTACGCGGGCAAACCGGCCTACAGCAAAGACGCCAAGGACTATGACGAGGCCGCAAAAGTGCTCAAGGCAATTCGCCCCTTTGTGACACGGTTCTCCTCGTCGGGTTATATCGAAGAGATGGCCAGTGGCGCCACCTGCCTGGTCATGGGCTTTTCGGGGGACATCAACATCGCTCGCAGCCGTGCTGCAGCGGCCAAGGGCAAGACGCCGGTGGTGATCGAGGCGCTGGTGCCCAAGACCGGCGCCACGCTGTTCTTTGACACCATGGCGATTCCCAAAGACGCCAAGAACGTAGAGAACGCACACCTGTTCATCAACTACATCCTGCGTCCGGAAGTGCATGCATCGCTGACCAACAAGGTGTTCTACGCTAATCCGAATGCTGCTTCACTGAAGTTTGTGCAAAAGGATGTGGCCGAGAACAAGTCGATCTTCCTGGACGCCGCTGCCACCAAGACGATGGTCGCGCCCGATGCGCTGCCACAGGCGATCCGCAAGGTGCAGACCCGCATCTTCACCAACTTCCGCGCGAACCGGTAATTCCGTTCTAGATTCGTCCGCGTCGTTGTTGTTCCGCCTGGTCGTACTTCAGTACTGCCAGAGGTGTCGACCCTGGGCACGAACAATTAGGAAGCGCAATAGGGGGCTATGGTCGCCGCACGATGCGTGCGCCTAGCCCCAGCAGTTTTTCTTCCAGCTTCTCGTAACCGCGCTCGATCATGTTTGCGTTCTGAACGGTCGACTTGCCGCTGGCGCACAGCGCGGCTCCCAACAGCGCCATGCCGGCACGGATATCGGGCGAGGTGAGGGTGGTGCCGCGCAATTTTGACTTGCCGCTGATCAGCACCCGGTGCGGGTCGCACACCACCGCGTTGGCACCCATGGCGATGAGCTTGTCG
>CAJBVC010000759.1 GCA_903958915.1 uncultured beta proteobacterium | reverse complement strand
GCCTGGAAGTGGCCGTACAACTCGAACCCGGGCGATTGCAGGTGCGCTTCGTACCAGACAGCCGGTGCCGAGTAGGCAATATGCGGATCACCCGCCAGCAATGGTTTGCCAGAAGCGGTGCGCCGGCCGGAAATCGCCCAGGCATTGCTGCCTTCAAATGCCGGCACACCGGCCGCGTCCATGGCCTGCTGGCTGATCTGCGCCAGGCGGGAGAGTCCGTGCAGGTCTTGTCGGCTCAGCGCAGTGGCGCCAATGACGCCCTCCGGATGCCACTCGATGTCAAAAGCCTTAAGGTAATCGGGTCCGAGCTCATCGCGGATGTACGTCATCGCGGGTTCGGTCTTGAATGCCGCCGCAAAGCTGTAGGCCAGGTAACCGCTTACAGCAAAAGTGTCCTGGGGAGTGAAGGGCCGTTTGGGGATACCCAGAATGTCAAATTCCATGGGGGCGGGATGGGTGGTCTGATACTGGTTGATACCGTCCAGGTACGCCAGCAGGGCAATACCGGCGGGGCTTGCGGGGTCCAGTTTCTTGGCTTCCTGCTCTGCGTGATGGCGAATACCAAGCGTGCGAAACAACTTGTCGGTTTCCAGAAATTTCGGGCCGAGTACCTCTGCCAGTTCCCCTTGGGCCAGGCGGCGCACCATTTCCATTTGAAACAGACGATCCTGTGCGTGGAGGTATCCCAGTGCCCGGTACAGGTCAGGTTCATTCAGCGCCTGAATGTGCGGCACGCCCCGGTCGTCAAAGTTCACGCCCACGGGCGAGCTCAGCTTTTGTAGCGTGGCGATACCACTGCGAACCGGTTGTTTGGTATGGATGTACCAGCCCGCTGCGCCCGCCGCTGCCAATAGCACAAGAGCCAGCAGCAAACCAATGATTTTGAGTGCCGTTTTCAAGGGGGTTCTCCGAATAACTGCAGGGGTAGTGTGGCCCTGATCATAGTGCGGCTGCAGATGTTCAGGCTGGCATGAGCAGACCTGCCACCGCGACGCCGCTGCGTACCGCACCTTCCAGCGTGGCGGGATAGGGTCCGTCCACATAATCACCGCATGCCAGCAGGCCAGGAGCAATGATCTGTGACGGACGCACCAAGCCCGGCACGCAGGCAAATGTAGCGCGCTTTTCGACAATGGTTTGCAGGGGTATGAGGGTACGCTCCTGCAGCAACGCACCAAGTTGCAAGTCGGCTTGGTGCAGTACCTGACGCTGCAGCGTGACGCGATCCTGGTTGCTGGCGCTCACCACGAACGCCAACAGGCCCGCAGGTCCGCCGAGTTGCCCACGGTCAAAGACAAACTGCGCCGGGTGTTCGGCATCACAGCGCAACGCGAGCATGGGTTGCGGCAGACACAGCCCCGGTGCAAAGGCATAGACCGTGGCAATCGCTTCGTGCTGCAGTTGCTCGGTCACAGCGGCCCAGGCCCGCAATGCGTCTGCTATGAAATCAGGAGCTGCTTGCGCTTGCTGTGCAAGCGCTAGAGCCGCATTGGATGCAGAGGTGGCCCACACCACGGCATCCACTAACGTGCCGTTGACGCGCCACACGGGAGGCTCCGTGCTGGTGTGGGTGCTGCTGTTGCCACCCCACAAGAGCGATGTCACGCGCTGGTCGAGCAGCACCGTGCTGCCCTGTTGTTCGAGCCATGGAACAGCTGCTTGAGGAAAAAGACGTCCCAAATCGATGGTGGGAAGCAAAAGGTTGGAGCTACCCGTGCCACCGAACAGCGCGTCGCGCAATACCCGCAAGAACACCTGGCCGCTGGCGCGCGGCGCCGGCGTGTTAAGCGCTGACACGCACAACGGTTCGATCATCGTTTCCATGACCCTTGCGGGCAATCCGCAGCACAACTGCGCAACACTGGTACCGGCATCGCAGCGAAAACCGCCAAGTTGCCAACCCGTGGCGGCGCGCAGCAACGCCCATTTGTCGGCCAACGTCCAGCCACGCGCCATGGCGATGCCGCCAAGCGCGTCCAGCGGTGCCGGCCAGCGGGGCAGGCGCAGACCGTCGCCATCGGGGAATTGCAGGGTCAAGGGG
>CAJBVC010000758.1 GCA_903958915.1 uncultured beta proteobacterium | reverse complement strand
TTTCGCTGATCGCCTGGTCTCTCATCTTCGTGGTGACCATCAAATATGTGCTGATCATCATGCGTGCCGACAACCATGGCGAGGGCGGCGTCTTTGCCCTGACGGCCCTGGTGTCACAGCGAACCTCGAATCGAACGCGCGCACGCTGGGCCACCATGGTGGCTGGTGCTCTGGGCGCCGCCCTGTTTCTCGGCGACAGCATGATCACTCCAGCCATCTCGGTGCTCAGTGCAGTAGAAGGGCTCAATGTTCTGTCGGCCGATCTAAAGCCTTACATTGTTTACATCGCCATAGCCCTGATTACCGGGCTGTTTGCCGTCGAGCGTTTCGGTACCGCCCGAATCGGCAAGGTGTTTGGTCCGGTGATGGTCGTCTGGTTTTTCGTCCTGGGTCTGCTGGGCCTGGTACAGATCGCGAACCATCCAAGCATTCTGTACGCACTCAACCCGCTGACGGGGCTGAGCTTTCTGTTGCACCATAGCGCAGTCTCGATTGCGATTCTGGGTTCCGTGGTGCTCGCGGTCACCGGCGGCGAAGCCCTGTACGCCGACATGGGCCACTTTGGACTCAAGCCGATCCAGCGCGCCTGGTTGTTCATCGTCTTTCCAGCCTTGCTGCTCAACTACTTCGGGCAAGGCGCCTTGTTGATCAGCGACCCTTCCGCCCTGGATAACCCTTTCTACCGGCTAGCGCCTGCGTGGGCCCTGATTCCGCTGCTGTTGCTGGCCTTTTTGGCCACTGTCATTGCCTCGCAAGCGGTGATTTCTGGCGCCTTTTCCATCGCCAATCAAGCGGTGCAACTGGGCTATATCCCAAGGCTGCGCATCAAACACACCTCGGCCGATGAAATTGGTCAGGTCTACGTCTCCAAGATAAACATCTTCTTGTTCCTTGGTGTTATCGGTCTGGTCGTTGGCTTTAAGACTTCTGAAAACCTGGCCTCCGCCTACGGCATTTCGGTGACAGGGGCGATGGCCATCGACACCTTGCTGGCAGCCTATGTCATGGTGTTTATCAAAGGTTGGAACAAATACATCTTTCTTCCCATCTTCGGCCTCCTGTTACTGGTTGATCTGGTATTTCTGGGCGCCAACCTGTTCAAGTTCCTTGAAGGCGGCTGGCTGCCGATTGCGGTGGCCGTGTTCTGCCTGCTATTGATGATCAGTTGGGTCAATGGTCGCGAGCGCCTGCTCAAGGCACGATGGACCGGCGCCGTGCCACTGGACGGCTTCCTGGACAGTCTTGCCTCAGCATCGCCCCATCGGGTCGCAGGCACCGCCATCTTCATGGTGCCACACGAAAACATCGCCCCACTGGCTCTCCTGCACAACCTCAAACACAACAAGGTTCTGCATGAACGTGTCATTCTGATGAATCTTGAAATCGTCAATATTCCGCACGTCAAGGACGAGGACCGCGTGCAGATAAAGCACCTGGCGCACAACTTTCATGCTGTCCATGTGCGCTATGGCTTTATGGAAGAACCTCAGGTCATGCGCGCAGTCGCCCTGTTGCGGGCTCGAGAGTTTCACTTCAGCCTGATGGAAATTTCTTTCTTCGTCGGCAAAGAAAAAGT
>CAJBVC010000757.1 GCA_903958915.1 uncultured beta proteobacterium | reverse complement strand
CCCAAGGGCTCAGCGTTGACGAGGTGTTTGCTCTGACCAAGATCGACCGCTGGTTCCTGGTGCAGATCGAGCAAATCGTCAAAATTGAGCTGGAGATTGAGCAGCTGCCCGTGCCTGACAGTGGCACCGCGCTGGACCGCATCGACGCCGCCACGCTGCGCAGCCTCAAGCAAAAGGGTTTCTCGGACCGTCGCCTGGCGCGTCAGTTCAAGACCACGGACACGGCTGTGCGCGAAAAGCGCCACGCCCTGGGTGTGCGCCCCGTCTACAAGCGGGTGGACACCTGCGCGGCAGAGTTCGGCACCAACACCGCCTACATGTACTCCACCTATGAGGCCGAAGGCGCGGAGTGCGAGGCAGCACCGACCACCAACAAGAAGATCATGGTGCTGGGCGGTGGTCCGAACCGCATCGGCCAGGGTATTGAGTTCGACTACTGCTGCGTGCATGCGGCATTGGCCATGCGCGAAGATGGGTACGAGACCATCATGGTCAACTGCAACCCCGAAACCGTGTCCACCGACTATGACACCAGTGACCGCCTGTACTTTGAGCCGCTGACGCTGGAAGATGTGCTGGAAATCGTCGACAAGGAAAAGCCGGTCGGCGTCATCGTGCAGTACGGTGGCCAGACGCCTTTGAAATTGGCGTTGGACCTGGAAGCCAATGGTGTACCCATCATTGGTACCAGTCCCGACATGATCGACGCAGCCGAAGACCGCGAGCGTTTCCAGAAACTGCTGCATGAGTTGAAGTTACGCCAGCCACCGAATGCCACGGCCCGTACCGAGCCCGAGGCACTGGAAAAGGCCGCTGCCCTGGGGTACCCGCTGGTGGTGCGCCCCAGCTACGTGCTGGGTGGCCGTGCCATGGAAATCGTGCACGAGCAGCGCGACCTGGAGCGCTATATGCGCGAAGCCGTCAAGGTCAGCCACGACTCGCCAGTGCTGTTGGACCGCTTCCTGAACGACGCCATTGAATGTGACGTGGACTGCATCCGCGACTCAGCCGGTGCGACCTTTATCGGTGGCGTGATGGAACACATCGAGCAAGCGGGTGTGCACAGCGGGGACTCGGCCTGCTCCTTGCCTCCCTACAGCTTGAGTGCCGTCACGGTCACTGAAATCAAGCGCCAGACCGCATCGATGGCCGCTGCACTGAACGTGGTCGGGCTGATGAACGTGCAGTTTGCTATCCAGAACATCGATGGCCAGGATGTGATTTATGTGCTCGAGGTCAATCCCCGCGCATCGCGTACCGTGCCCTTCGTGTCCAAAGCGACTGGCATCCAGCTGGCTAAGGTCGCTGCGCGCTGCATGGTGGGTCAAACGCTGGCTTCGCAGGGTATCAAGCATGAGGTCAACCCTCCGTACTTCAGCGTGAAGGAAGCGGTCTTTCCGTTCGTGAAGTTCCCCGGTGTGGACACGATCCTCGGCCCCGAGATGAAGTCCACCGGCGAAGTCATGGGTGTTGGTAAAACCTTTGGTGAGGCCTTTGTGAAGTCACAGCTGGGAGCGGGTGCCAAACTGCCACGCTCGGGCAAGACTTTTATCTCGGTCAAGCAAAGCGACAAGCCCCGCGCCGTGGAAGTAGCGCGCAAGCTCGCGGGGATGGGCTTTACGCTTGTGGCAACCAAGGGAACAGCTGCGTCCATTAACGCAGCAGGCGTGCCTTGTGCCGTCGTCAACAAGGTCACCGAAGGGCGACCACACATTGTGGACATGATCAAGAATGAGCCTTTGGCGATGGTCATCAACACGGTG
>CAJBVC010000756.1 GCA_903958915.1 uncultured beta proteobacterium | reverse complement strand
ATTTCCAGTTCCACGAGCAAGGCGGCTGACTCCACCTGGTCACCTGCCTTGGCATGGATGGCGGCAACCTGGCCGGCGCCTTCGGCGCACACCCACATCTCCATCTTCATGGCCTCCACACACACCAGCTGCTGACCCTCCTCCACCGTGTCGCCCACAGCCACGCGCAGTTGGGTGACTTTTCCGGCCACGGGGGATCGCGCCTTGCGTGCATCCCTGAGCGCATCTGCCTGGGGAAAGGCCGACACTTCCGCAAATTCAAAATTGCGCCCATCCACCGAAATATGAAGCCGATTGTGCTCAAACACCGCAATGGCATTGCGTAAGCAGCTCTCATTTTCGTAGCGCAGCAGACCTTCATCAAAGCTGACGACGCGGTACTGCGAAGTGCCGCCTTCAAGCCCCACAGCAATCCCTCCGCCCGCATCGGGCCGCACTCGCAAGGTGCGGACACAGTCACCATGCTGCAACCTGATATCAAACGCCGCCACGCTGTTGGCGCGCCAACTACTTCCTTGCGCCGCTGCAAATGCGACCGCGGCGAGTTGCCACTCCGCGCCGCTCGGAACGGGCGCTTGCAGCAACGGTTCACCGGCATCCATCCACTGGTCGATCAGTGTGGTGGTCATCGCAGCGTTGCGAAATGCCCAGTGGTTCACCAAATCGCTCAGAAACTGGCCATTGTTCTTCAATCCAAGCAGAGGCGACCTGGCAAGCGCCGCGCGTAATCGGCGGATCGCGTCATCACGGTCGCGTCCATGGACGATCACCTTGGCCACCATCGGGTCGTAAAACGGAGAGATCACGCTGCCCTGGCGAATGCCATCGTCAATGCGCACTCCATGTGCTACGCCGTGGTCGCGTGGTCCTTGCGGCAGCGCACGCTCGGGCTGCCACCACACCACCTTGCCGGTCTGGGGTGTGAACCCGGTGTAGGGGTCCTCCACATATAGACGCGCTTCGATGGCGTGACCACACAGCTGGACCTGGCTCTGACCGACTGGCAATGGTTCCCCCGCTGCCACACGCAATTGCCACTCCACCAGGTCATAGCCGGTGATCATCTCCGTCACCGGATGCTCCACCTGCAGCCGGGTGTTCATCTCCAGGAAATAGTGTTTTAGCTTGTCGTCCACAATGAATTCCACCGTGCCAGCCCCACGGTAGCCCACCGCCAGCGCCGCTGCCACCGCGTCTTGGCCCATGGCTTCGCGCATGGCCGGGCTCACCACCGGCGAGGGTGCCTCTTCGATCACCTTCTGGCGGCGACGCTGTGCCGTGCAATCGCGTTCACCCAGATACACCGCGTTGCCGTGCGCATCGGCAAACACCTGAATCTCAATGTGACGCCCGTTGTCAATCAGTCGCTCAAGCATCAATGTGCCGTCACCAAATGCGCTGGTGGCTTCCCTGCGGGCACCGTCGATGCCGGACTGCAATTCAGCCTCGCTCGCTACCCGCCGCATGCCGCGCCCACCACCACCCGCGACGGCCTTGACCAGCAACGGATAACCCAGCTTTTGTGCCTCCGCCATCAACACCACATCGCTCTGGTCGGCGCCCAGGTATCCCGGTGCACAGGGCACCCCCGCTTCGAGCATGCGCTTTTTGGCCAAGGCCTTGTTACCCATGGCGGTGATGGCGCTTGCAGGCGGCCCGATGAACACCACACTGGCGTCGACACAGGCCTGGGCGAAGGCTGCGTTCTCACTCAAAAAACCGTAGCCGGGGTGAAGGGCATCAGCACCGGTCTTGCGCGCAGCATCCAAAATGGCTTCGAAGTTCAGGTACGACTCCGCAGCGGGTGAGGCGCCAATATGCACGGCTTCATCGGCCAGCGCCACATGCGGGGCATCACGATCGGCATCGCTGAATACAGCCACCGTGGAGTAACCCAGTTTGCGCGCCGTGCGGATCACACGACACGCGATTTCTCCCCGGTTGGCGACCAGAATCTTGGAGAATGTCATGTCTGGGCCCACTGTGGTTTGCGTTTTTGCATAAATGCAGTCATCCCCTCAATACCCTCGGGCCCCTGGGCAGCGGCGGAAAAGACCGCTGCAGCCTCGTCAATTAAGTCCAGCGGTGCCTGCAGGCGCGCCTTGGCAATCAGGGCTTTGGTAGCTCCCAGGGCTGCGGGTGCACAGGCCAGGATATCGGCCAGCACCTGGTCCAGTACCTCGTGCACGTCCGCTGTTGCAACCACCATGTGCACCAACCCGACCTGCAATGCGGCACTGGCGTTGAGCCGGCCACCGGTCACCGCAAGCCGCTTGGCCTGGGAATACCCGAGCCGCTCGACCAGGAAAGGGGCTATCTGGGCCGGAACAACACCCAGGCCGGTCTCGGGCAATCGGAAGCTCGCGGTGTCGGTGGCAATGGCCACATCGGCTACACACGCCAAGCCAAAGCCACCACCCATGACTGTGCCTTCCAGCATGGCCACCACTGCCAGCGGTGTGCTGGAATACGCGGCGCACAACCGGCCAAACGCGGCGTTGGCCTGGGCGATCGGGTCTGTAGGATCGTCCTTGGCCTTCTGCATCGACTGCATGCGGGCACCGGCCATATCCTTCAGGTCGGCCCCTGCACAAAAGTGCCCGCCCGCACCGCGCAAAACCACCACCCGCACCGCCTCCGGCGTGCCGGCGCTAGCCTCGGCCGCTGCCAGCAACTGGCGCAACTCATCGACCATCTGCAGCGACATGGCGTTGCGAGCTTCT
>CAJBVC010000755.1 GCA_903958915.1 uncultured beta proteobacterium | reverse complement strand
GCGGGGCGGCGACGGCTCCACAGTCCCGGTATCCATGAACTGTATGCCGCGTCTGTCGCAAACCGGCAAGCTGATTGGCACGGTGGTTACCGGGCGCCCGGTGGGTGAGTTGCGCCGTGCCTACCAGGCATTGCGACAGGCACATGAGGATCTCAAGCGCACGCAGGGCCAATTGCTGCATGCCGAGAAAATGGTGTCGCTGGGGCGTCTCGTTGCAGGCGTGGCCCATGAGCTCAACAACCCCATCAGCTTTGTCCTGGGCAACGTGCTTTCATTGCAACGCTACGCTGGGCGTCTGGAGCGCTACCTTGGCCTGGTCCACGCCAACGAAAGCGTTGACGCACCGGCCTTGCACGCTGCGCGCCAGGACCTGCGCATTGACCGCATCCTCGCTGACATGCCGCTGCTGATTGAAGGCATGGTGGAGGGCGCAGAGCGTACGCGAGACATCGTGGATGCCCTGAAGCGGTTTTCAGCCATCGACAAGACCAGTCCGGAGGAGGTTCGGCTCAACGAAGTGGTTGAGCGTTCGGTACGATGGGTGACGCAGAGTGCAGCGGCCCATTTCGTGGTTGATGTCGAGCTGCCGCCCGACCTGGTGTGCACGGGTTCATCGGGGCAATTGCAGCAGGTGGTCATGAATCTGGTGCAAAACGCATGTGACGCGACCGCAGACAAGGAGCACCCGCGGTTGCGTATTTCCGGTGTGTGTGAAGAGGGTACGGTGTGCCTGCGCTTTGCGGACAACGGGCCGGGAATTGCGCCTGAGCATTTGAGTCGATTGTTTGAGCCGTTTTTTACTACCAAGCAGGTGGGCCAGGGCACCGGGTTGGGGCTATCCATCAGCTACGGAATCGTGGATCGCCATGGCGGGAAGTTGACCGTTACCAATCTTGATGGGGGTGGCGCCGAGTTTCGCCTGTGTTTGCCCGCCCGCGTTATGGATGCCGTCACGCGTTGAAGTCTGGCACGTTCCTTGATTGCCAACTCAGCGGTTGCTCGAGGCTGCAGCGCAGCAGAAGTTCCCTGTCGCTGAAGATTACTGGTGGCGGGCCATCTGCTTCAATGTGCCCAGCGTGAAGAACAAGTACCCGCGAGCACACGTCCAGCACCAGGTCGAGGTCGTGTGTGGCGACGATCATCGAGTGTTCAAATCCGCGCAGCAGATTGATCATTCGCCTGCGTGCGGCCGGGTCGAGTCCGTCGCTGGGCTCGTCCATCACGAGAACCGACGGAGCCATGGCCAGCACCCCGGCAATCGCCACCGCGCGCTTTTCACCACTCGACAACTGGTGTGGCAGTCGTGCAGACAGGTGTGCTGCGCCCACCGTGTCCAATGCCGCGCGCACCCGCTGCTGGACCTCGGCAGAGGGTAATTTCATGTTGTTTGGTCCGAACGCCACGTCGTCGAACACGGTGGGCATGAACAACTGGTCATCCGGATTCTGAAACACCATACCCACCGCCTGGCGAACCGCCACCAAATTGCCCGGCGCCACCGGTATGCCACCAATGTGCACGGTGCCGTGGTGCGCAGTGAGGAAGCCGTTAAGGTGCAGCAGCAGGGTGGACTTGCCGGCCCCATTTCCACCAATGACTGCTACCGATTCGCCCTTTTTGACTTCGAAACTGACATCACGCAACGCGTGCTGGCCATTGGGGTAGGTGAACGACACATGCTGCAAATGGACTGCAGGCGGGCTCATCTTGCGAGCGCCATGAGCAAATGGCCGAGTTCAATGGGCAAGTTGACAATCCGTGCCAGCGCGAAAGCGCTGACGCATGAGACCAGAAAAATGGAATCGGCATTGCTCCAGTGGGTGAATTTTGCGTCGTGCAACTGGCCATTGAAACCCCGGGCCACCATGGCCTGGTGAATCTTGTGGGCGCGATCCAGCGAGCGCAGCAGCAGATGGCCAATCAGGCTTGCATAGTGTGGCAGACGCAAGCCTCTACCGCCGGCACGCAGATCGTGCGCCATGCGCATGCGGCTAGCCTCAGTTGTCAAAACAGTCGCGTAGCGTTGAAGGAAAAGCAGTTGTAGCGTGAACACGCGCGGCACTCCCAGGTTGCTGCAAACCCCAGCAGATGGCGGGAAGTCCGGTGCTGGCAACCAACACCAGGGCAGCACTGACGGTCAATGCAAAGCGCAGCAGAATTGACGTGAACGACACCCATCCACCCGTGACGGTGACACCCAACAGATGAACCTGGGGTGTCTGATCCAGCAAAGGATTGAAGATACCCAGCATGATTGCAAAAGGTGATGC
>CAJBVC010000754.1 GCA_903958915.1 uncultured beta proteobacterium | reverse complement strand
TCTGGACTGCAACCATATCCCCGACGCCGCCATGACCCTCGCTGTCATGGCGCTGTACGCCAACGGCACAACCAAGCTGCGTAATATTGCCAGTTGGCGCGTCAAGGAGACCGACCGCATCGCCGCCATGGCGACCGAGTTGCGCAAACTCGGGGCGACGGTGGTTGAGGGCGCCGATTTCATCGAAATCACGCCGCCAGCAAAGTCACCAGACTGGCATGCGGCGCGCATCCACACCTACGACGACCACCGCGTAGCGATGTGTTTTTCACTGGCTGCGTTCAATCCGGCCCGACTGCCGGTTCGCATCGAAGATCCCAAGTGCGTTGGTAAAACGTTTCCTGACTATTTTGAAGCGCTGTTCTCGGTAACCTCGCCAGCAACGGCAGTACCCGTCATCTGTATCGACGGGCCCACCGCCTCGGGCAAAGGAACCTTGGCATCGGAAACCGCAAGGCGCTTGGGTTACCGCCTGCTGGACTCGGGATCGCTGTACCGCATCACTGCGCTGGCCGCCACGCGCGCAGGAATTGCCCTGGAGCCGGACAACGCACCCGCGATAGCAATCATGCTGGGTACCCTGGCAATTCGTTTTGAAGCGGACCGCGTCTGGCTGGGTGATGCGGATGTGACCGACGCCATTCGCACCGAGGAAGCTGGAATGAATGCCTCCAGAGTGTCGCCCTTCCCCGAAGTACGCGATGCGCTGGTGCAACTGCAACACAGTTTTCGCCGGCTGCCCGGATTGGTAGCCGATGGCCGCGACATGGGCACGGTCATCTTCCCCGATGCCCAACTCAAGGTGTTCCTGACTGCCAGCGCCGAAAAACGTGCCGAGCGACGGTATAAGCAGTTGATTTCAAAGGGGATTTCGACTACAATCCCATCTCTTCGCGCTGACCTGGAGGCACGCGACGCCCGGGATGCCTCCCGCAGCGTTGCCCCGCTCAGAGCAGCAGAAGACGCTAAAGCGCTGGACAACTCGGATTTGACGATTGAAAAGTCGGTGGAACTCGTGTTGGACTGGTGGCAAAGCAAACAGCCGTTCAAATCCGTTTGACCGTCTGAAACTGGTCCTCAAAGCTCTCTTCGCGCGTCAGCGCATCAGCTTTGCGGTTCAACAACTTAACCCGCGGATAAAACCGTGAATTAACCTGCGATTAACGTCGCATAACTACATGTCTGAATCTTTCGCAGCCCTTTTTGAAGAATCTCTACAACGCTCCGAGATGCGCACCGGTGAAGTCATCACCGCTGAAGTCGTTCGCATCGAGCACAGCTTCGTCGTTGTAAACGCCGGCCTCAAGTCTGAAGCCTACGTGCCAATCGAAGAGTTCAAGAGTGACAAGGGCGAAATCGAAGTCCAGGTCGGTGACTTCGTCTCGGTGGCTATCGACTCCGTGGAAAACGGCTATGGCGACACCATCCTCTCGCGTGACAAGGCCAAGCGTCTGGCTTCCTGGATGAGCCTGGAAAAGGCCCTGGAGTCGGGCGAATTCGTCACCGGCACCACCTCCGGCAAGGTCAAGGGCGGCCTGACCGTTCTGGTCAATGGCATCCGCGCATTCCTGCCCGGTTCACTCGTCGACACACGTCCCACCAAGGACCTGTCTCCGTACGAAAACAAGACCATGGAATTCAAGGTCATCAAGCTCGACCGCAAGCGCAACAACGTCGTGCTGTCACGCCGCGCTGTGGTGGAAGCCTCTATGGGTGCAGAGCGCGCCAACCTGATGGCAACCTTGAAAGAAGGTTCCGTGGTTCAAGGTGTTGTCAAGAACATCACCGAATACGGCGCATTTGTGGATCTGGGCGGCATCGACGGCCTGTTGCACATCACCGACATGGCTTGGCGCCGTGTCCGTCACCCATCAGAAGTGGTGACCGCTGGCCAGGAAATCACCGCCAAGATTCTGAAGTTCGACACCGAGAAAAATCGCGTGTCTCTGGGTCTGAAACAAATGGGCGACGACCCGTGGATGGGCGTGAACCGCCGTTACCCCCAAGGTACGCGCATGTTCGGCAAGATCACCAACATCGCCGATTACGGCGCATTTGTGGAACTGGAACCCGGAATCGAAGGTTTGGTGCACGTGTCTGAAATGGACTGGACCAACAAGAACGTGGCGCCTTCGAAGATTGTTGC
>CAJBVC010000753.1 GCA_903958915.1 uncultured beta proteobacterium | reverse complement strand
GTCCACGCGTGGCGCCTGGCTGGTGGGGCCGACAAACATGCCGCTGAACAAATAGCTCAGTGACGGGTGGTTGTGCCAGTACAGCAGCAGGCTGGCCAGCAGCTCCGGCTTGCGCAGGAAGGGGCTGTCGGCTGGCGTTGCGCCGCCCATTACAAAGTGATTGCCGCCGCCGGTGCCGGTGTGGCGGCCATCGGTCATGAACTTCTCGGCCGACAGGCGCGACTCGAATGCCGCGTTGTACAGAAACTCGGTGTTGGCGACCAGGTCCTTCCAGTTGTTCACCGGGTGGATGTTCACTTCGATCACGCCGGGGTCCGGTGTGACTTGCAGGAGTTTGAGGCGTGGGTCGCGCGGGGGCGGGTAGCCTTCCAGTACCAGCTTCATGGCCAGCGTCTTTGCAGTGGCCTCGATGGCGCTCAGCAGGTCCAGGTAGTCTTCCAGGCGCTCCAGCGGTGGCATGAAGATGTAGAGCACACCGGACTTTTCACCGATCGCCTCGGCCTTGGGTCCGCTGGCGCGGCGCGGGTCACGCACCTCTACGCACAGGGCGGTGCGGGTGATCCAATGGGCTGATTCCTGTTTGTTGGGCGCGCGTACAAAGTCTGCAGGTTCGATTTGAGCCGGTTCTAGAGCAGGGCTTTGCCCAAAGACGATTTTTGGCTGTACGCCATTTCCTGCATGCAAAACAGTAACTGCTGGTTGTGCAGCGGCCGCCTGTGTGGATGCTCGGTCGCTCCTGCTCTTCATGGCGCTTTGGAACTTGCGCGCAGCTTCGCGTGCACGGCCGCTACCCGCCAGAATGGGCACGTCGCTGCGCCGGGTCGGGATGGCGGTGGCCGTGGCCGTGTTCTCAATCGACGGCGCTGCTGGGTCGGGGGAATAGCGTGCGGCAAAGGCGCTGTGGGCAGACAGGTTGCCACGGTCTTCCGTGGGGTCGCGCTCGATCATGTAGGGGAAGTCGCTCTTGCTGACCCAGGGTAGCGAGTCCAGCGGCAGGCGCAGGCCCATGGGCGAGTCGCCGGGCATCAGGTACATGCGCTCGTCGCGGAAGAACCAGGGGCCGGTGGTCCAGCGGGCGCTGCTCTTTGCCAGCGGATCGGCAGACTTGATGGGCAGCACATAGCCAACGGGCGTGTCGAGTTTTTGCTCGAACACACGGCGCAGCCTCATGCGCTCCATTTCGTCGTCCAGTTTGGAATTGAACGGGTCCACATTGACAGGCAGGCGGCGCTCGCGCCACAGGTAGTACCAGCTGTCCTCGAAAGCGCTCTGGATGTATTTATCCGTCAGCGACAGACGGCTGGCCAGCGCTTCGGTGAAGCGTTTGGCATCCAAGCTGGTGTAGTGCGTGGGGTCGCGTTCGTCGGTGAACAGCGCAGGGTCGGACCACACCGGCTGCTGGTCGGCGCGCCAGTAGATGTTGAGCGCCCAGCGTGGCAGTTGTTCGCCGGGGTACCACTTGCCCTGGCCAAAATGCAGGAAGCCGCCCTTGCCATATTCGTTGCGCAGCTTGTGTACCAGCGCGGTGGCAAAGCCGCGCTTGGTCGGGCCCAGGGCGTCGGTGTTCCACTCGGCGGCGTCGCGGTCGCTCACGGCCACAAAGGTAGGCTCGCCGCCCATGGTCAGGCGCACATCGCCTTTGAGCAATTCCTTATCGACGTCAGCACCCAGCTTCATCACGGCAGCCCATTGCGCATCGTTGTAGGGCAGGGTGACGCGGGGCGATTCGTAGATGCGGGTGACCTGCATGTGGTGAGCAAATTCGACCTCGCTCTCGTCCACGCCGCCTTCTATGGGCGCTGCGCCCGAAGGCTGGGGCGTGCAGGCCAGCGGGATGTGGCCTTCACCCGCCAGCAGGCCCGAGGTGGCGTCCAG
>CAJBVC010000752.1 GCA_903958915.1 uncultured beta proteobacterium | reverse complement strand
GGCGACGATGGAGGAATCCAGCAAGGCCTGGCGTTGCTGCGCCGTGATGGGACCAATCTGACTGGACGGAGGCAGCACGTAGACCCGCTCGGTGACCGTGGGGCGTCCCTTCTCGTCAAGCAGGCTGATCAGCGCCTCGCCGACACCGAGTTCGGTGATGACGGTGCCAATGTCCAGGCCGGGGTTGGCGCGCATCGT
This sequence comes from uncultured beta proteobacterium, assembly GCA_903958915.1. Taxonomy (GTDB): domain Bacteria; phylum Pseudomonadota; class Gammaproteobacteria; order Burkholderiales; family Burkholderiaceae_C; genus Allorhodoferax. The sequence continues at coordinate 11,062 of CAJBVC010000752.1, read as the reverse complement.
GTCCGCGGCCGATTTGACCGCTTTTTGGTCGCGTGGCGTGAAGGCGCGCAGCGCGTGCTGTACCCGATTGCCCAACTGGGCCAGCACGGTATCGGGAATGTCCAGTGGGTTTTGCGTGACAAAGAAGACGCCAACGCCCTTGGAGCGCACCAGGCGCACCACCAGTTCGATGCGCTCGATCAGTACCTTGGGCGCATCGTTGAAAAGCAGGTGGGCTTCGTCAAAGAAAAATACCATCTTCGGCTTGTCGAGGTCTCCCACCTCGGGCAGGGTTTCAAACAGCTCGCTGAGCATCCACAGCAAAAACGTGGCGTACAGGCGCGGGGAGTTCATCAGCTTGTCGGCCGCAAGAACATTGACCACTCCAAACCCTTGTGGATCAGTTTGCATGAAGTCGGCGATATTGAGCATGGGTTCGCCAAAGAACTTCTCGCCACCCTGGCCCTCGATCTGCATCAGGCCGCGCTGGATGGCGCCGATGCTGGCGGCGCTGATATTGCCGTACTCGGTGGTGTAGCTGCTGGCGTTGTCGCCAACATCCTGGCACATGGCGCGCAGGTCTTTCAGGTCCAGCAGCAGCAGGCCATCGTCATCGGCAATCTTGAACACCAGTTGCAGCACGCCGGCCTGGGTTTCGTTCAGATTGAGCATGCGCGCGAGTAGCAGCGGCCCCAGGTCGCTTACCGTGGCGCGCACCGGGTGGCCCTGCTCGCCAAAAACGTCCCACAAGGTGGTCGGAAATGCTACAAATTCAGGAGCTGGCAGCGCACGCTCCGTAAGCACTTTGGCCAGTTTTTCTGTGGATTTTCCGGCCTGCGCAATGCCCGTGAGGTCGCCCTTGATGTCGGCCATAAACACCGGAACGCCCAGGCGCGAAAAGCCTTCCGCCAGGGTTTGCAGGGTAATGGTCTTGCCGGTGCCGGTGGCGCCGGTGATCAGGCCGTGGCGGTTGGCTTTGTCGGGCCGCAGAAAACATTGCACGGATGCGGTGCCTTGCTGGCGCTGGCCGATGAGAATGCCTGCTTCGTTCGTTGCTGCCATGAAACCCTCAAAAAGTACAATCAACCCAATAGCGTAACGAATTTTTAAAGGATTTCCCGTGGCAGGACATAGCAAATGGGCCAATATTCAGCATCGCAAGGGGCGCCAGGACGAGAAGCGCGGCAAGATCTGGACCCGCATCATCCGTGAAATCACGGTGTCAGCCCGCGCCGGTGGCGGTGACCTGAGCGCCAACCCGCGCTTGCGCCTGGCGGTCGACAAGGCCAAGGCCGCCAACATGCCGGCCGACCGCGTCAAGTACAACATCGACAAGGCCACCGGCAACGCCGAAGGGGTGAGCTACGAAGAAATCCGCTACGAAGGGTATGGCATCGGCGGCGCGGCGATTGTGGTGGACACGATGACCGACAACCGGGTGCGCACGGTGGCCGAAGTGCGCCACGCCTTTAGCAAACACGGCGGCAATATGGGAACTGAAGGATCGGTGGTGTTCCAGTTCAAGCACTGCGGGCAGCTGATCTTTGCACCCGGCACCAGCGAGGACAAGGTGATGGAAGTCGCACTCGAAGCCGGGGCCGAGGATGTCATTGCTGATGACGAGGGAGCCATTGAGGTGCTGACAGCGGATGCCGATTTCGAAGCCGTCAAACAGGCGCTGGAAGCGGCGGGTCTGGTGGCGGATGAAGCGGGCGTCACCATGCGCCCGGAGAACACGATTGAATTGTCGGAAGACGACGCGCAGCGCATGCAAAAGCTGCTCGATGTGCTGGAAGACCTGGACGACACCCAGGAGATTTACCACAACGCACAGCTATGAGCCCCCACGATCACATTCGTTCCCATGACGGGCCGATGCCAGAGGCAACGACTCTTCGCGCTGTCCAAGCCTGCGCAGGCAGGCTCGGAGCCGCAGCGCTCAGCCCCAAGGAGGTGCCCGGCCTCCTCGAGGCGGCTCGTCGGAGTCCGGTATGAAAGTCCTTGTCATTGGCGGGGGTGGTCGCGAACACGCGATGGCCTGGAAGCTGGCCCAGTCGCCCAAGGTGCAAATGGTTTACGTTGCGCCAGGCAATGGTGGCACGGCACTGGATGCACGATTGCACAACCTGGCTATTACCGACATCGTGGCACTGCGCCAATGGGCGCAGGAGAACAAGATTGGCGTGACACTGGTAGGCCCCGAAGGGCCGCTGGCGGCGGGTGTGGTCGATGAATTTCGCCAGCACGGGCTGCGCATTTTCGGGCCGACCAAAGCTGCTGCCCAACTGGAGAGCTCCAAGGCGTTCTCCAAATCCTTCATGCGTCGCCATGGCATTCCCACGGCAGAGTACGCCACGTTTTCGGACCCGATAACTGCCCATACCTACGTCAACCAGATGGGTGCCCCGATCGTGGTCAAGGCCGACGGGCTGGCCGCCGGCAAGGGGGTGGTGGTGGCCATGACGCTGGAGGAAGCACACGCTGCCATCGACTTCATGCTGGTGGACAACACATTGGGTGTAACGCACAACGAAGGCGGCGCCCGGGTCGTGATTGAGGAGTTTCTGGAGGGCGAAGAGGCCAGCTTCATGGTGCTGTGCGATGGCCGCAATGTGGTGCCGTTGGCCACCAGCCAGGACCACAAGCGACTGCTCGACGGCGACAACGGACCCAATACCGGTGGCATGGGCGCCTATTCTCCGGCACCGGTGGTGACACCCCAGGTGCACGCCCGCGCCATGCGCGAAATCATCCTGCCGACTCTGAAGGGGATGGAGAAGGACGGCATTCCTTACACCGGATTTCTGTATGCCGGGCTCATGATCGACGCCCAAGGGCAGGTCAAGACGCTGGAATTCAACTGCCGCATGGGTGACCCCGAAACGCAGCCGATTCTGATGCGGCTCAAAACCGATTTTCTGGACCTGCTGCTGTCGGCCACCGAAGGCGCTGGGGGCACCAGTTTCGAGAACCTCGAATTGGAGTGGGACCGCCGCACCGCACTGGGCGTAGTGATGGCGGCCCATGGGTATCCGGCTGCGCCGCGCAAGGGCGACGTTGTTGCGGGTCTGCCCAAAGAGTCGGATGACGCCATGGTGTTTCATGCCGGCACTGCATTGGTGGACGGACAACTCCAGACAAGCGGTGGACGCGTACTGTGCGTGACCGCCCTGGGTGACAGCGTGCGTCAGGTGCAGCAACGGGTGTACCAGAACCTGCAGGGCATTGCTTTTGACGGCATGCAGTACCGCACCGATATTGGCTACCGCGCCGTAAAAGGCTGAACTCTCTTTACATCTTGATGACATGACCCCAACCGCTTCCAGCACGACACAATCAGCGCGCGACTACTTACAGGCCTTGCAGCTGCGCATTACCCAGGCGGTGGCCGACATCGATGGGGGCAGCTTCGTGGTGGATGCCTGGGAAAAGGCTCCCGGTGAGATGCTGCAGGGCAATGGGGTAACGCGCATTCTGGAGGGCGGCTCGGTGTTTGAGCGCGCGGGGTGCGGGTTTTCCCATGTACGTGGACCGGCGCTGCCACCGTCTGCCACCCAACACCGTCCGGAACTGGCTGGCGCGCCCTTTGAGGCGCTGGGCGTTTCGCTGGTGTTTCACCCGCGCAGCCCGATGGTGCCCACCGTGCACATGAATGTGCGCATGCTGTCGGCCGCCCACCCGGGGCAGGCAGCGGTGTGCTGGTTTGGCGGGGGCATGGACCTCACGCCCTACTATGGGCATGAAGAGGATGCACGCCACTTCCATACGGTGTGTCGTGATGCCGTGGCACCGTTTGGCGATGACAAGTACCCGCGCTTCAAGCAGTGGTGCGATGAGTACTTTTTTCTCAAGCACCGCAATGAGCAGCGTGGTGCCGGCGGCATTTTTTACGACGATTTTTCCGAAGGCGGTTTTGACAAAGGCTTTGCGCTGATGCAGTCGGTGGGGGATGCGTTCCTGAAAGCCTACATGCCCATCGTGCAACGGCGCCAGAACGATGCCTATGGTGAGCGCGAGCGTGCGTTCCAGATCTACCGGCGCGGCCGCTATGTCGAATTCAACCTGGTGTGGGACCGTGGCACCCATTTTGGCCTGCAGTCAGGTGGACGCACTGAGTCGATTTTGCTCTCCATGCCGCCGTTGGTGAGCTGGTCCTACCAGGCCAAACCCGAGCCTGGATCTGCCGAAGAGGCGCTGTACCAGAAGTTTCTGGTCCGTCGGGACTGGATCTGAGTTTGCACAGCAACGCAGAGCAACGGATCGGCGTTTTTGGCGGCGCTTTTGATCCGCCGCATGCAGGGCACTTGGCGCTGGCGAAAACGGCGCTGGAACAGTTGCACCTGGACCTGCTGCACATCATTCCGACCGGGCAGGCCTGGCACAAGACACGCGCGCTGACCGCGGCTGAGCATCGGTTGGCCATGACCGGTCTCGCCTTCGCGGACCTGGAGCGGGTGGTGGTGGATGCACGGGAAATCGAGCGCGCAGGCCCAACTTTCACCATCGACACTTTGCTGGAATTGCAACAGCAATACCGGGCTGCCCAATTGTTCCTGATCATTGGCCAGGACCAGGCGGATGCGCTGACAACCTGGCACAGAGCCGATGACATTCTCAAGATTGCTATAATTTGTGTAGCTGGTCGCGCTTTTCCCGCGGGCGCTACAGGTCGTTTTGATGCATCAAACAGCCTGCCTGCCCCGTTTCAGCGCCTTGTAATGCCACCCATGGACGTCAACGCGACGGACTTGCGGCGTCGATTGGCCCACCACCAAAGTGTCGTACCTCTGGTTTTTGAACCGGTTGCGCGTTATATTGCCCTCCACCACCTCTATCAATCTGCCTGATGACTACTTCCACCGCCGTAAAAAAAGACGTTCAGAAACTCCAGCGAGCCATTGTGGATGGCCTCGAAGATGTCAAGGCGCAGGACATTCAGGTGTTTGACACCGAGCACCTGTCGTCCTTGTTTGAGCGGGTGATTGTGGCGTCCGGTACCTCCAACCGACAGACCAAGGCGCTGGCGTCCAGCGTGCGCGATGCGGTACGGGAAGCCGGGTTTGCCAAGCCGCGGGTTGAAGGCGAGGCCAATGGTGAATGGATCATTGTGGACTGCGGCCAGGCCGTGGTGCACATCATGCAACCGACCTACCGCCAGTACTACCACCTGGAAGAGCTGTGGGGCGAAAAACCGGTGCGGTTGAAGTTGGGTGCTGTCAAGCCCGCCGCGGTGGCTGCAGAGGCGCCAAAGGCTTCCAAAGCGGCGCCCAAAGGTGAGCCCAGTTTGCGCCGCTCCAATGCAGCCAAGAAGGGTGTGCAAGAGGCGTTCCCGTCCAAGGCGCAGTTGAAAAAGGCCGAGGCCTTGAAGGCAGGCACGAGAGCGCCAACGAAGGCGCCCATGAAGAAACCTGCTGCCAAGACCGCTGCAGCCAAGGCCATAGCCGCCAAGGCACCCGCAAGGAAGCCCGCGCCGGTGAAGGCGGCCGCCAGGACCGTGGTGGTGAAGGCACCTGCCAGAACGACGGCCAAGGTTGCGGCTAAAGCCGTGACGCGCAGACCGGCAGTCAAGAAGCCAGTATCCCGTAAGGCCTGACACTCCCGTGCGCCTGGTGATTGTGGCCGTGGGTCTGCGGGTGCCGGATTGGGCGCAGACGGCCTGGACAGACTACGCCAAGCGGTTTCCCCGTGAACTCGCTGTGGAACTCAAGGCGGTCAAGACGGAACCGCGCGGCTCGAAGACACTGGATGCGCTCTATGCCGCCGAACGTACCCGTATTGAAGCAGCTATTCCCCGGGGGGCGCGCATCGTTGCACTGGACGAACGTGGCACCACCCTGACCACCGTCGCGTTGGCCGGCAAACTGAAGGAATGGCAACTCTCGGGTGACGACGTGGCGCTGGTCATTGGCGGACCCGACGGGCTGGACCCGGCATTTCGGCAAGCGGCGCATGAGCGCATCCGCTTGTCGGACCTGACCCTGCCACATGCTTTTGCACGTGTGTTGCTGATTGAGCAGCTGTACCGCGCCTGGTCCATCAACGCCAACCATCCGTACCATCGCGAGTGAGATATGGCCCCCACGTTCGGCACTGACGTGTCCTCTCTGCCCCCCAAGGGGGAGCGTTTCGCCTCGGGGCGGCCCAGCAGCGAAACATCAAACTTCATCTATCTCGCGTCGCAAAGCCCTCGACGCAGTCAGTTGCTGGACCAGTTAGGGATTGAGCACAGGTTGTTGCTGGCGGATGAGGGTGAGGACTCCGAATCGCTGGAGGTAATGCTGCCCAACGAAGCGCCCAGACGCTATGTGCAGCGGGTGACATCACTCAAGCTCAGGGCCGCGTTGGAGCGCTTGAAGAGTCGCCGGTTGCCCGATGCACCGGTGTTGTGCGCAGACACCACGGTGGCGCTGGGACGAACAATGTATGGCAAGCCGGTCGATGCCCAGGATGCGTGCCGCATGTTGCAGGAGTTGTCAGGGCACACGCATCAGGTGCTGACTGCCGTGGCGATAGGCTGGGGCGACCACAAGGTGGCCGCTCTGAGTGTGTCGCGCGTCCGGTTTGCAGCAGTGGGTCGTGAGGTCATTGAAGCCTATGTGGCAAGCGGCGAGCCCATGGGCAAGGCTGGTGCCTATGCGGTGCAGGGCGGTGCTGCAACTTTCATTGCCCACATCAGCGGTAGTTACACTGGCATCATGGGCTTACCCTTGTTTGAAACCGCACAGGCGCTCCAGGAGATAGGCTTTACGCCATGCAGCAAGATATCCTGATCAACTGGACACCGCACGAAACACGTGTGGCGGTGGTGGAAAGTGGCTCGGTGCAGGAACTGCACGTCGAGCGCTCGCTGGAGCGCGGGTTGGTGGGCAACATCTACCTGGGCAAGGTGGCGCGCGTGTTGCCGGGGATGCAGTCCGCCTTTATCGACATTGGGCTGGAGCGCGCTGCCTTCCTGCATGTAGCCGATGTCTGGCACCGCCAGGCCGATGGCGAAGCGCCGCATTCGGCCAAAGGGGCGGGCTCTGCAGTTCCGATCGAGAAGCAGATTTTCGAGGGCCAGGCACTGATGGTGCAAGTGATCAAGGAGCCCATCGGCACCAAGGGAGCGCGCCTTTCCACACAAATCAGTATCGCCGGTCGCCTGCTGGTCTTTCTGCCGCAGGACGACCACATTGGCGTGTCGCAGAAGATTCCGTTGGAACAGCGCGATGAGTTGCGCTCGCGGCTACAGGCGCTGACCGGACCGCAGGAGGGTGGCTTCATCCTTCGCACCAATGGCGAAGATGCCTCTGACGCGGAGTTGTCCGAAGACATTGCTTACTTGCGCAAGGCCTGGAAGCGCATCAAGGACGCCTCCACGCGACTGCCGCCGCTATCCTTGTTGCACCAGGACCTGAGCTTGATGCAGCGTGTGCTGCGCGACCTGGTGGGGGAGGCCACACAGACCATCAAGATCGACTCGCGTGAACAGTTTGACGCACTCAAGGCGTTCGGGGCCGAGTTCATGCCGATGGCCAGCGAGAAACTGCAGCACTACAAGGGCGAGCGACCGATTTTTGATTTGTACGCGATCGACGAGGAAATTGCCAAAGCGCTGGCGCGTCGCGTCGAGCTCAAGTCTGGCGGCTACCTGATCATCGACCAGACCGAAGCACTCACCACGGTCGACGTGAATACCGGCGGCTTTGTCGGTGCCCGCAATTTTGATGACACCATTTTCAAGACCAATCTGGAAGCCTCGCAGGCGATTGCGCGGCAACTTCGTTTGCGCAATCTGGGCGGCATCATCATTGTCGATTTCATCGACATGGTGCGCGAGGACCACCGCGAGGCGGTACTTGGAGAATTTCGCAAGCAACTCGCGCGCGATCGCGTGAAGACCATGGCGGGTGGATTTTCCCAGCTCGGACTGGTGGAAATGACGCGCAAGCGCACCCGTGAATCGCTCGCGCACAGGTTGTGTGAACCCTGTCCCGCGTGTGAAGGCAAGGGCATTCTCAAGACCGCGCGCAGCGTGGCCTACGATATCTTTCGTGAAATCCTGCGAGAAGCCCGCCAGTTCAACCCCAGGGAGTTTCGGGTGGTGGCCTCGCCCAAGGTGATTGAGCTGTTTCTGGATGAAGAAAGCCAGCATCTGGCGGGCTTGAGCGAGTTCATCGGCAAGCCGGTGTCGTTGCAAAGCGAGTCGGCCATGGGGCAGGAGCAATACGATATTGTCTTGCTGTGACCGGTCGATGCACCCCATTCCCATCCTGACGTATCACCAGATTGCGATCGCTCCCGCCAGAGGCGCACCGTTTCGGGGGTTGTACGTGGCGCCTGATGCGTTTGCGCGTCAGATGGCATTTTTGAAGTTTCTGGGATACCGTGGGCTCTCCATGGGGCGGCTGTTACCTTACCTGCGCGGCGACCAGAGCGGCAAAGTGGTGGGGATTACGTTTGACGATGGCTATCTCAATAATCTGACGTATGCACTGCCCGTGTTGCAGCGCCATGGCTTTACTGCTACCTGTTACGTGGTCAGCCGGCTACTCGGCCAAACCAATAAATGGGATGAAAGCTTCGGCGTAGCCCAGGCGGCGCTGATGGACGTTTCGGAATTGCGTCAGTGGAGCGCTGGCGGCCAGGAGGTTGGTGCACATACGCGCCACCATGTTCACCTGACACAAGCCAACGCCGAAAGTTGCCAGAATGAAATATCCCTGTGCAAGTCAGAACTGGAAGGCATCGTAGACACGCCCGTGCAGCATTTTTGCTATCCCTATGGTGAGTTTGGGCCGGAACATGCTGCCATGGTGGCACAGGCTGGTTACCTCACCGCTACCACCACCCAGCGGGGGCGCTGCCAAGCGACGGAGAACCTGTTGCAGTTGCCGCGCGTGCCGGTGGTGCGTTCCACCAGCTTGCCGTCCCTGTGGCTCAAAGTTGGCACCGCCTACGAAGACCGGAAGCGAGCATGACCGATGCGCCAGTGAAGCGCCTGCGCATCGCCGTGCTGAACCGGGTGTTTGCAGCCACGGGCGGTGGAGCCGAGCGTTACTCCATCGCTGTGGTCGAGCAGCTCGCGGCGCGGCATGAGATTCATGTCTTTGCCCAGCAGACGACGCATGCCTGGCCGGGGGTGACTTACCATCGTGTTTCGATGCCACTGGCCAAACCGCGCTGGCTGAACCAGCTCTGGTACGCCACTGCAACCTGGTGGAAGACCCGGCGCGGTTTTGACATTGTCCATTCGCACGAAAACACCTGGCACGGCAATGTGCAGACCCTGCATGTCAAGACCGTCCGGCGCAGTGTGCTGGGTGGTCGATCAGGCCTGCAGTGGCTGGCCGCTCGGCTGAAAGTGGCCTTCAGCCCCCGTTTGGGTGCGTACCTGCTTCTCGAGCGGGCGCGGCTGCGGTTGCGGCCAGATCGGGCCGTAGTGGTGGTGTCACAAACACTGTTGCAGGAGGTTCAACAGGAGTATCCAGCGACACGCTCGATGCTCCATGTCATCACCCCTGGGGTTGATACACCTGCTCGAATCGCTACAAAAAAAGAAGCGCGTCACGCACTGTCCACGGGCGCTGAAGGCCAAATTGTTCTGTTTGTTGCAAACGACTACCGGCGCAAGGGTCTGGACGCGTTGCTGCAGGCCATGACCGGTTTACCGACAGCGGTGCGGTTGCTGGTGGCCGGAAGCTGTGCCCAGATGGGGACCTACCGGGACCTGGCACGTGCCATGGGCTTGGGTGACCGTGTTGAGTTCCTTGGGCCCCAGCAAGATATGCAGATGGCGTATGCGTGTGCCGATGTGCTGGCGCACCCGACGCTGGAAGACAGCTTCGGTATGGTGGTGCTGGAGGCTATGGCCTATGGTCTGCCGGTGTTGGTCAGTGGCGCGCGCCATTGTGGTTTTGCTGCCTCGTTGCAAGACGAGAAGGACGCCTTGCTGCTGGTCGATCCCAACAATGCCGAGGAAGTGCGTACTGCGTTGCACAGGATACTGAGCGACAAAGCGTTGGCAGATGCCCTGATCGCCAACGCCGCTGACGTGGTGCGCATGCATACCTGGCAGCACGCTGCCATGGCCTATGATGGGCTGTACCGTCGCTTGGTATCCGCCGAGATGGGGCGGCCATAGCGATGAATCCGAAGCACATCCTGCTCATCAAATCCCACAGCATGGGCATTGGCGATCTGCTGCGCAGTTCCGCCGCCTGGCAGGTGCTGAAAGCGCGCTGGCCTGCTGCACAGTTGCATCTGCTGATGCTGAGTCGCCATCCTGGTTACCCGACGGAGCAATTGATTCGCGAACACCATCTGCTCGCCACCGCCAGCTTTGTCTCAGTCGCTGCACGGCCGGACTCGCGCGAAAAACGCTCATCCACCGAGATCAGAAATGATGTGCGCCGGGCCTTGCGCGAGGTGCCGATTGACCTCGTCATTGATTGCGAGCCCTATGGTTTGCGCACCACCTTCCTGGCGCGCTGGATTGCACGCAACTGGTCGGCACAGACAGTGGGGGTGGGGCAGTTTCCAACCCGTGGCTGGTGGTACGACCTGGCAGCACCATCGACGCGGGCATACGTGGAAAAGCACCAACTCCCAGAGCCGATGGACTACACCGAGCGCGATTTTGTGGCGCTGGCCGCTCTGGGGCTGGAGCGTCAAGGCACGCCGATCGTTCTGAATGTATCGGCCGATGGCCTGACGTGGCAACGTCAACACTTGCCGGCTGGAGAGCATGCGCGTCGGGTCACGCTCAATATTGGTTGTGGCACGTCCGATGCATTGCCCAAGCGCCCAGCGATGCAGGATCTGGTCGCCAATATGGTTGCGTTGTACCAGGCGATGCCCTTTGCGTTGCACTTGTCGGGGGCCAGTTTCGAGCGCGATGTCAATGCCGAGTTCGCACAGGCATTCGAACAACGGCTTTCGGCGTTGGGTTCGTATTGCGTGGTGACGGATTGGGCAGGCCAGTGCAGTCTGAGCGAACTCACCGGTTTGCTGGGTGCCAGTGATCTCGTCATCTCGACAGATTCTGGACCGTACCATATGGCAGTCGGTTTGGGTGTTCCAACCGTGTGCTGGTTCAACTTCG
>CAJBVC010000751.1 GCA_903958915.1 uncultured beta proteobacterium | reverse complement strand
GCCAGCATATTGCCACTTTCCAGGTCTGGCACCGCCAGAATGTCGGCGTGCCCGGACACCCGCGACTCGATATTCTTGATGACAGCTGCCTCACTGGAGATCGCATTGTCAAATGCCAGCGGGCCATCCAGAATGCCGCCGGTTATCTGGCCCCGGTCTGCCATCTTGCACAGCGCCGCAGCATCGACGGTGGAGGGAATATTGGGGTTGACGGTTTCCACGGCGGAGAGTATCGCCACCTTGGGGCATTCCACGCCCAGGATGCGCGCGAAGTCGATGGCGTTCTGAATAATGTCCACCTTCTCTGACAGGGTGGGGTGGATGTTGAGCGCCGCGTCGGTGATGATCAGCGGCTTGCTGTAAAGCGGAATATCAAAGCGGAACACGTGCGACATGCGCCGCCCGGTACGCAAGGTGGGGCGCTTCAACACCGCGTGAATCAACTCATCGGTGTGCAGGCTACCCTTCATCAACACCTCCACCTCACCGGCCACCGCCATGTCGGCCGCTTTCTCGGCGGCGGCGTGGCTGTGGCTGACCGAGATGATCTCCACCCCGTTCAGGTCCAGTCCACCTTGCTCCGCCAGATGCAAGATGCGTGCTTGCGGTCCGATGAGCACCGGAATGATGAGGCCGTGGCGCGCCGCATCGATGGCGCCGCTGAGCGACCCGATGTCGCACGGGTGCACCACCGCACAGCGCACCGCCTCCATGTCTTTACCCAGTGCCAGCAAATCGTTGAACCGGGCCTCCGGGTCAAACAGCTGGATTTGTGGCGCATTGATCTTGGGCAGTCGCACCTTTTGCGTGGGCGCCAGCACCCGCGCCATGCCCTGCAGAACGCGAACACCTTTCTGGTTGACTACCTGGCAGTCCAGCTCCACCGCCTTCTTGTCGTCTTCCTTGCGCGTCACCGTCACGGTGACCGTGAGGGTATCGCCCACCCGTACCGGTTTGGTGAAGTGCAGCACCTGTTCCAGGTAAATCGTTCCGGCACCTGGGAACTTGGTCCCCAGCAACGCCGAGATCAGCGCTGCGCCCCACATGCCGTGGGCCACCACGCCGTGCATGAGCGAGTCGTTGGCGTAGTCGGGGTCGAGGTGGGCCGGGTTGGTATCGCCCGAGACAGCCGCAAAGGCCTGAATGTCTTCCAGCGTGAGCGTACGCAACATCCGGGCACTTTGTCCTATACGCAGCTCGTCGTAGGTGAAGTTCTCAACAGTTTCGATCGTGGGAGTCATATTCATACAGATGCTGTGCCTAAGGTTCTTGGTCGACGTAGTCTAAGGGAAAACCCTAATCGATCCCTGACTTTGCTCAAATTGAAGCGCTATCGACATAGGTTAAGCTGCAAGCCAAGCCCGGAAGGGCTGCAGGAGTGCCTTCCATGTCCGTGACGACCCGCCCGCCGAGGATTCTCGTTGTCGAAGACGAGGCCATTGTTGCGCGCGACATCGCCCAGCAGATTGGCGCGCTGGGCTACGAGCCCGTGGGCATCGCTGCCACCGCAGCCGAGGCGCTGCAACTGGCAGAACAATTGACACCCGACCTTGTGCTGATGGACATTCAGTTGGGCGGCGCAGCGGACGGTATTTCGGCGGCAGAAGAAATTCGCAACCGGTTTGCCCTCCCGGTGGTCTTCTTGACAGCGTATTCAGCCGATGAAATATTGCAGCGGGCCAAACTCACCGAGCCATTTGGCTACATCCTCAAGCCATTTTCAGAGCGGGAACTTAGTACCACGGTGGCGATGGCGCTTTACAAGCATCGGGCCGAGACCAAGCTGCTCAATACCACGCGCCAGCTCAAGGCACTCTCGCGGCGCGTGCTCGAGGTGCAGGAAATGGAGCGCCGGCGCGTTGCCGTTGAATTGCACGACGAGCTCGGCCAGTCGCTCACCGCCATCAAGATCAATCTCCAACTCGCTGCGCGCCTGAAAGACAAGCCGCTGGAAGAGATCAACCACGAAAATATCCGCATCGTCGAAGACGCGCTGCAGCAGGTACGGCGCCTTGCTACCACCTTGCGCCCCTCCATGCTCGATGATCTGGGGCTGGCCGCGGCGCTGCAGTGGATCACCGACCAAAGCGCCAATCGCAGTGGCTTCGCGGTCAGTTTCCACCACGTGCGCGCCCAGCCGCGCCTGGCACCCGATATTGAAACCGCCTGCTTTCGCATCGTGCAGGAAGCACTCACCAACATTGCGCGCCATGCCCAGGCCAGGCAGGTCAACATACGGCTCGACCACGAAGACGGCCAACTGCTACTGCGTATTTCTGACGATGGTTGCGGTTTCCAGCAAGAAGAAATGCAGGCGCGCGCGCTGGCGGGCAACAGCACCGGGGTGCTTGGCATGCAGGAACGCGCCACCCTGGTCGGCGGGCAGCTTACCATTGCGTCGACGCCGGGAACCGGCAGCACCGTCCTGATGTGCTGCCCCTGGCGCACCCACGAGGAGTCGCTGTGAATCCTGTTCGTGTCTTACTGGCGGACGACCATACCCTGGTACGCGCAGGCCTGCGCAAGCTGCTGGAATCGCTGCCCAACATCGAAGTGGTGGGCGAAGCCAGCGACGGGCTGGCACTGCTGGAACTGGCCGCCCGGATGCAGCCCCAGTTGATCCTGATGGACATCGCCATGCCCGGGCTCAACGGCCTGGAGGCCACCGGGCGCATCACCAAATCGTGGCCTGACATGCGGGTGCTCATCCTCTCCATGCACCAGAACTCCGAGTACATCCGCCAGGCCCTGCGCCAGGGGGCTGTGGCCTATTTGCTCAAGGACTCGGCCCCGATGGAGCTGGAGTTGGCGCTCAAGGCCGTGCTCAATGGCGAGACCTACCTCAGCCCGGCCGTGTCCAAAGGGGTGGTGAGCGACTACGTGCAACGTCTGCGCAACGAAGAACAGCCCATCGACGTGCTCACCCCGCGCCAGCGCGAGGTGTTGCAGTTGATCGCCGAAGGGCAAAGCACCAAAGACATTGCCCGCCGGCTCGACCTCTCGGTCAAGACGGTAGAGACGCACCGCACGCAGCTCATGAAGCAGCTCGATATCCACGAGGTAACGGGCCTGGTGCGCTATGCCCTGCGCGCCGGTTTGGTCACTTCGCCGGACTGAAGCCTGCCCCAGTGCGATCCCGGTATGTCGCTTGATCTGCCTCTTGGTCGCTCGCTCAATACCCGCATCACGCTGGTCACTCTGCTGATTTTTGTCACCGGTATCTGGTCGCTGGCACTGTTTACCAGCATCATGCTGCGCGCAGACCTGCAGGAGTTGCTAGGCGAGCAGCAATTGTCCACCGCCGCCATCGTGGCCACCGAAATCAACCAGGAGCTCGGTGACCGGATGGAGACCGTGGAACAGATCGCGCGCACCATCCCAGCGGGTCTGTTTCAACGCCCTGCCGACTTGCAGCGCCTGCTCGAGACCAACGCGGTGGCGCTGTCCACCTTCAATGGCGGCGCTTTCATCACCCAGCACGAGGGCTTGGCGGTGGCCTCGGTGCCCGTGTCGGCGCGGCGCATTGGCGTGAACTACCTGGAGCGCGACCACATCGTCACGGCGCTCAAACAAGGGCGCAGCGCCGTCGGTGAGGCGGTGATTGGCAAGATGCTCGGTGCACCGGTAGTGTCCATTGCGGCACCCATCCGCAACACGCAAGACCAGGTCATTGGCACGGTAGTCGGTGTGACGGTGTTAACCAAGGAGAACTTCTTTGACACCATTTTTGGCCACCGCTATGGCAAGACCGGCGGCTACCAGTTGGTGGACCCGATGCACCGGCGTTTCGTCGCCGCCACCGACAAGCGGTTTCTGCTGGCCCCATTGCCCGAAGCCGGGCGCGACCCGCTCTACGACCGCTTCAACAACGGCTTCGAGGGCTCTGGGCTG
>CAJBVC010000750.1 GCA_903958915.1 uncultured beta proteobacterium | reverse complement strand
GGGTGAGCGAAACACGAATGGTGTCGCCTACACCTTCCTGAAGCAAAACCGCCAGCGCCGCCGCTGAAGCAACGGTACCTTTAGCTCCCATGCCCGCCTCTGTCAGTCCCAGATGCAGCGGATAGTTGCACCGATGACCCAGCTCGCGGTACACGGCAATCAAATCTTGCACGCCGCTCACCTTGCAAGAAAGCATGATCTGGTTGGGCGGCAGACCCATCTCCACCGCACGCGCAGCTGATTCGAGTGCTGAAGTAACCAATGCCTCATACATGACTGGCTTGGCGTCCCATGGCTTTGCTCGACGGCTGTTTTCGTCCATGAGCGATGCCAGCAATTCGGGGTCAAGACTACCCCAATTCACGCCAATGCGAATCGCCTTGTTCCATCGAATCGCAGCTTCCACCATCTGACCGAACTGTCGATCGCGTTTGTCGCCCTTGCCCACGTTACCCGGATTGATGCGGTACTTGGACAAGGCTTTTGCACACTCTGGAAAGTCCGACAACAAACGGTGTCCATTGAAGTGAAAGTCACCAATCAAGGGGACATCGACACCCATACGGTCGAGTTGCTCACGTATGTAAGGAACGGCCTGTGCGGCCTCCGGGGTGTTCACGGTAATGCGCACCAACTCGGAGCCGGCGGCTGCCAATTCTTTCACCTGGATCGCTGTGCCGATCGCATCGACCGTGTCGGTGTTGGTCATCGACTGCACGCGCACTGGCGCATCACCACCGACGGTGACGACCCGCCCTCCCCAGGCCACATTGGCCTGCAGAGACAGACGCCTTGTAGGCGTCGACAACGCGATTGGACTCGATCCGGACATCACTTCACCTCAAACCGCGCCACATTGTCTTTCGTAACTTCGGAAAGACCCATTGGTTTACCACGCACATCAACCTCGGTCACGTCCGCTCGCCCAATGACAACAGAAACCGGCGGGACCCCGGGGACCCCCACGGACTCGCCGGTCAGCAGCGTTTTGTTCAAAAGGACAAAACCTTTGGCATCTGTGACCTGAATCCATGATGCACCCTTGGCCCGAAATGTAAGGAGCGCCGGCAACTCCGTTCCCGTCGTCGTGCTGGTCGCATTTGCCGCGCTGCGATCCTCTGAGGGAGTCGTCGAAACAGTTGCAACTGACGCCGATGCGGCGGACGGACTAATCTCAGTGACGCCTTTGCCTGGCGCTGGGTCAGCAGTCTTGGCATCATCCTGGGAGCGCGCAGCCGCGAGTGGCATGTTTTCTGGCGCACCTGCAGCGCTGTCGGTCGTCTGCGCCTCAGGGAAAAAAGCAACTCCCAAGGCTGACAGCACCAAAATGACGACAACAATGGCTGCGGGTTTGGAGAAAAAATCTGAGATCGAAAAATCCGACCGTTCACCGCGCACGCGAAACGGTGCATTAATGCCTCTGTCTTCGGAGTTCAACCGCGGCGCGCTGCCCATTGGCAAACGCTCCAGTACCGGCGCCGCATCAATCTTCAGGGCTCGGCACACGCTCGCCGCCAAAGCTCGGACAAACACCACATCGGGCAACAAATCAAACCGATCCGACTCCAGTGCTTCGAGCTTTTTTACCGGCACTTTCATGGACACAGCCAGCGCAGCCACATGCAAGCCGGACGCCTCGCGGGCTCTTCGCAACATCGCACCTGCAGTCATTGCATTCGGCACTGCGTCCACCTCAGCAGGACCAGTTGACGTCATTTCACTCATCGAATGCACCTCGATCGAGTGCTGCTGCCTCACGCGATTGGGCAAAGCGCTTTTTCAATTGCACCGCAAGCTGATTGGCCGCCTCCCTGCTACCGAGGCGGCGCTCCACCTTGATACCCAACCAAAGCGACTCGGCGTTGGCCAAATCACTGTTGTTGATGCGACGGACATAAAACTGTGCGCGAACATGGTCGCCACGCTGGTAAAAAAGCAGAGCCAGGTTGTACCCGGTAATCGGGTTACCCGCATCGAGCTCATACGCGCGCAGCAAGCTGGTCTCTGCCGCCGCTTTTTGGCCGTCCTTCAGTTGGCACAACCCGAGCGCCATCCAGGTTTTTGCGCGGTCGCCGTAGGCAGGATTTGCCAACGCAGCGGTGAACAGTTTTTCTGCTTCTGGCATCCTGGAATGCTGGCACAGAAGCCACCCGTAATTGTGCTGGACATTCGCTGCCTTGGAATTGATGCTCAACGCCCGTCGGAAGCTCTCCTCAGCCAGCAGCAAGTCGTTCAGGCGCATATAAATCAACCCCCTCAGGTTATACGCCTCGTAATATCCCGGATCTGCATTGATCGACTGCTTGAGTTCATCCAGCGCAATAGTGGTTTGGCCTTTTTCAAAATAACCCACCGCCAGTTCCAGCCGAATCCGCGCGCGCTTGCTGGACTCGGTTTCATCAGAATCGGTAATCATGTCGCCCCGCGAGTTGCCGGCATTGGGACCCGCAGCGCAACCTGCAAGCCCCCACAAGGCGAACAGCGCCAAACAAACCCACAGCCAACCGGATACGATCTTCATAGGCAAGCCCAGATTTCTAACCATGAAAAGAATTCTCCGTTGCCATGCGATCAAAATCCAGCACGGGATTGAGCCTAATGGTTCGACGCCTGCCCATTCGCTTCTGCACGTCCGTAATGTCCTGCACATCCCCAGCCAACTGGCCGCATGCCGCATCGATGTCATCACCGCGGGTCTTGCGCACGGTGGTCACGATACCGGCGTCCGACAGGATCTTGGCAAAGGCCGCAACTTGTCCACGTGGCGAACGCGCCAATCCTGATGCTGGAAATGGATTGAAGGGTATCAAGTTGACCTTGCACCAGTGGACTGTGTTGTCCGAGCCCCTGAGGAGCGACACCAACTCAGCCGCCTGCGCACTGGAGTCGTTGACTCCATCCAGCATGCAGTATTCGAGTGTAATAAAGTCGCGCGGCGCAAAGGCCAGGTAACGCTTGCAGGCCTGCAGCAGATCGACAAGCGGATATTTTTTGTTGAGCGGTACCAATGCATCGCGCACCGCGTCATTCGGCGCGTGCAGAGACAGCGCAAGGGCCACGGGACAATCTTGTCCAAGAGCATCCATCATGGGGATAACTCCCGAAGTTGAAACCGTCACTCGACGCCGAGACAACCCGTAGGCATGGTCGTCGAGCATCACCCTCAGAGCTCGAACCAATGGCTCGTAATTAAGCAACGGCTCGCCCATGCCCATCATGACCACATTGGAAATCACGCGTTCTTCGGTGCCAAATCGCTTGCGAAGAAAATGTTCGGCAAACCACAATTGCGCAATGATTTCACCAACCGTCAAATTGCGACTGAATCCCTGATGCCCCGTCGAGCAGAAACGGCAGCCCACCACACAGCCGGCCTGCGACGAAATGCATAACGTGCCACGGTCGGCTTCAGGAATGTAAACAGCCTCTACGGCGTCACCGTTGCCCACGTCAAAAAGCCACTTGATGGTGCCATCGGCCGAGATATGCTGAGAGAGGATGCCAAGGCCTTGAATCGTGGCTGACACTTTCAGCTTCTCACGCAGACTCTTGGCGAGGTCACTCATATCATCAAATTGTGAAGCCCCTTTTTGATGAATCCAGCGAAACAACTGGGTTGCGCGAAAACGCTTCTCACCCAGCCGCTCGCAAAAGGCGGCCAATCCCTCAAGATCAAAATCGAGCAGGTTGGCCGTCATCGCATGCTTCAGCGTGAGTAAACGTTCATGCCAGGGAAGAAGAACGCAACTTCCACTGCGGCGGTCTCGGGGGCATCGGAGCCGTGCACCGCATTGGCGTCAATACTGTCCGCAAAATCGGCACGAATTGTTCCCGCCGCGGCTTTCTTGGGATCGGTGGCACCCATCAGATCACGGTTTTTCGTGATGGCGTTCTCACCTTCGAGTGCCTGAATCATGACCGGGCCGGAAATCATAAAGTCCACCAGATCCTTGAAGAACGGGCGCGCCTTGTGCACGGCGTAAAACGCCTCTGCGTCACCACGCGACAGATGCACCATGCGTGCGGCCACAATCTTGAGCCCAGCTGCCTCAAAACGCGCATAAATCTGGCCAATTACGTTTTTTGCCACAGCGTCAGGCTTAATAATCGAGAGGGTGCGTTCAATAGTCATGGTAATTTCCAATTTGATAAAGTTTGCGTTGTTTGCTCTGGAGCAAAGCCGATGATTTTAGCATCCCTGCCCTATTTGCTGCGTCCCCCCCGCCTTTGCCCATTGACGCTGGTGCGGCCGCGCTGACCCGACTCCTGGCGCTGACGCGAAAAACTGTCGGCACCGATGTATCCAAAGGCGGTTTTCATCGGATCGGGCTGTCCTGCCGCACCGCCGCTGGGCGCAGGGTCACGAGGCGCACCGCCGGAACCTCTCGGGCCGCCCATCCGTGAACCCCGCCGCTTGTTTCTTCCTTGTGGTGGGCGCGCGCCACCGTCGTCACGGCCGCTGTGCACGTTTCCTGTACCCGCGCCAGGACCTCCGGCAGCCCGCACCAAGGCGCGAATGTCCGCTTCATCCAGTTCCATCCATGCCCCCCGTTTGAGCCCACGCGGGAGCACCATGGCGCCATAACGAATGCGAATCAGCCTGCTCACCGCATGACCGACCGCCTCCAGCATACGACGCACCTCGCGGTTGCGTCCTTCGGAAATGGTGACGCGGTACCAGCAATTGGAACCTTCGCCACCGCCGTCTTCAATGGATCCAAATTGGGCGATCCCATCCTCCAAAGTGACACCGTCCAGCAATGCCTGCTTTTCCTCTTTGCTCAATGCCCCCAGCACACGCACTGCATACTCGCGCTCAAGGCCAAAACGCGGATGCATCAACTTGTTGGCCAGCTCGCCAGAACTCGTGAACAGCAAAAGGCCTTCGGTATTCAGGTCCAGACGACCAACCGACTGCCATTTGCCCTGATGCAGTTTCGGGAGGCGTCGAAACACCGTCGGCCGATTTTGCGGATCATCGTGCGTAACCACTTCTCCGGTGGGCTTGTGGTACGCAATGACACGCGCTGGAGGTGGTTCAATACGAAAACGTATTGGTTTGCCGTTGACCTTGATGCTGTCGCCAAACTGGATACGCTGACCAATGTGGGCCGGCTCGTTGTTTACCGAAATGCGCCCTTCAAGGATGAGTTGCTCCATTTCCAGGCGCGAACCCATTCCTGACTGCGCCAGCACCTTGTGCAACTTCGGGGTTTCTGCCAAGGGAGCCAGCACGCGCTTGGGC
>CAJBVC010000749.1 GCA_903958915.1 uncultured beta proteobacterium | reverse complement strand
GCGCGCCATTGTGGTCTGCCTGAACCTGATGAGGCCGGTTTGCGGGTGTACATGGCAGACGCCTCGGGTTGGCTTGCCACCTTTGAACTGGCCGAAGGATTGCGCTCCCAAGCTATTCCAACGTTACAGGTTCTACGCGAGGCTCAGATACAAGTACAAATGCTCTCGGGTGATAGCCCTGCAAGTGTGCAACGTGTTGCACTACAAGCGTCTATCGGCACTGCGCGCGGCGGCTGCACTCCCCAGGACAAGCTCAGCATACTCACGGAGTTGCAGGGACAGGGCCGCACGGTATGTATGGTCGGGGATGGGCTGAATGATGGTCCGGTGTTGGCCGGTGCGAATGTGTCTTTTGCCTTTGGGCAGGCCGTTCCACTGGCCCAGGCTCAGGCGGACTTTGTGGTGCTCGGGGGTAATTTGATGGCGATTGCGCAATCAATCCTCCTGGCGCGCCGGACGATGGCAATAGTGAGGCAGAATCTATGGTGGGCCCTGGCTTACAACGCTGCCTGTATCCCGCTGGCGGTTGCGGGTTGGCTGCCCGCGTGGGCGGCAGGCCTTGGCATGGCGACCAGCTCACTCATCGTGGTACTGAATGCTTTGCGACTTTCCCGTCGACTTTCCCTGGAATCTTTACGCTGATGGACATCCTCTACTTGCTGATACCCCTGTCGGTTATTCTGGTTTTTTTCATTCTCGGGGGCTTGTGGTGGGCCATTTACCGTGGCCAGTTTGAAGATGTCGAGGCGGAGGGTGAAAGAATACTGAAAGAATCCTAAAAAAAAGAGGGTCTTTTCCATCGAGTTTGATATTGGTCAAACGTTGAACGTGTGCGGCATTGGAGACTTGCCGCCAGGTAATTTAAGAAGAGGTAAAAATGGCATTTCCTAACCAAAGTGCGACTGTATACAACGACACCGTTGTGCGGCAGTTCGCCATCATGACCGTTGTTTGGGGTGTGGTGGGTATGCTGGTCGGCGTGATCATCGCTGCCCAGCTCGCCTGGCCGGAGCTCAATCTGGGTATTTCTTGGCTGAGTTATGGCCGCTTGCGGCCATTGCATACCAACGCGGTTATTTTCGCGTTTGGGGGTTGTGCGCTGTTTGCAACCGTGTATTACGTTGTGCAGAGAACCTGCCAGGTACGCCTGTTCAGCGACAAACTGGCCTCCTTTACCTTTTGGGGCTGGCAACTCGTCATCGTGCTGGCTGCCGTGACCTTGCCGCTGGGATACACCACCGGTAAGGAATATGCGGAACTGGAGTGGCCCATCGATATTCTGATCACGCTGATCTGGGTGGCTTATGCCGTGGTCTTTTTTGGCACTGTTGGCACACGTAAAGTCAAGCACATCTACGTAGCAAACTGGTTTTTTGGTGCCTTCATCATTGCTGTGGCGATTCTGCATATTGTCAACAGCGCCGAGATCCCTGCGGGCGCGATGAAGTCCTATTCGGCTTATGCCGGTGTGCAAGATGCCATGATTCAATGGTGGTATGGTCACAACGCCGTAGGCTTCTTCCTGACAGCCGCATTCTTGGGCATGATGTACTACTTCATCCCCAAGCAAGCGGGTCGTCCCGTGTACAGCTACCGCCTGTCCATCGTTCACTTCTGGGCGTTGATCTTCACCTACATGTGGGCGGGTCCGCACCACCTGCATTACACCGCTTTGCCAGACTGGACGCAGTCCGTGGGTATGGTGTTCTCCCTGATTCTGCTGGCACCAAGCTGGGGCGGCATGATCAATGGCGTAATGACCCTGTCGGGCGCATGGCACAAACTGCGTGATGACCCGATCCTGCGTTTCGTGATCGTGTCGCTGTCTTTCTATGGCATGAGCACCTTTGAAGGCCCGATGATGTCGATCAAGACTGTCAATGCATTGAGCCACTACACCGATTGGACTGTGGGTCACGTGCACTCCGGTGCCTTGGGCTGGGTTGGCCTGGTATCCATGGGCTCCATGTACTACCTCATTCCTCGCCTGTTCGGTCAAAAGCAGATGTACAGCGTCAAGGCAATTGAAGTGCATTTCTGGACTGCGACCATCGGCATCGTGATCTACATTGCGGCAATGTGGATTGCCGGGGTGATGCAGGGTCTGATGTGGCGTGCCATCAACGCCGACGGTACGCTGACCTACACCTTTGTCGAGTCGGTAAAGGCGACCTATCCGTTCTATGTATTGCGCTTGCTGGGCGGCACGCTGTACCTCACCGGTATGGTAATCATGCTCTGGAACACACTCAAGACTGCGACGGCTGGCAGAGCCGTGAGCGTCAACGTTCCACCTGTTGCTGCACACGCTTGAGAGGGAACTAACCATGTCCAATAACAACGCAAAATCTGGTTTGTCTCACGAAAGCATCGAGACCAACAACTTCCTGATGATCGTGCTCATCCTGCTGGTGCTGCTGGTCGGCGGCCTGGTGGAGATCGTTCCGCTGTTCTTTCAAAAGTCGACAACAGAACCCATCAAAGGGGTGCAACCCTACACCGCGCTCCAATTGGCGGGCCGTGACATTTATACCCGTGAGGGCTGCTACAACTGCCATTCGCAGATGATTCGTCCGTTCCGTGCGGAAACTTTGCGCTACGGGCACTATTCAGTGGCCGGTGAGTCTGTCTACGACCACCCTTTCCAGTGGGGTAGCAAGCGCACAGGTCCGGATCTGGCACGTGTTGGTGGCAAGTACAGTGACAACTGGCATGTGATCCACATGACCAATCCGCGTGACCTGGTGCCTGAGTCGAATATGCCAGCCTATCCATGGCTTGCCAAGTCGGTGGTAGATGCTGAAGTGATTCCGGCGAACATGCGAGCACTGCGCAAGGTGGGCGTGCCCTACACCGACGAGCAAATTGCCAAATCGAGCGAAGAAGTCAAGGGCAAGACCGAACTTGAAGCCGTGATCGCCTATCTCCAGGTCCTTGGCCTGGCCCTGAAGTAAACGCCGGGGTACACGCCATGGATATCAATATTTTGCGGTCAGTGGCCACGGTGGCCAGTTTTGCGACCTTTATTGGCATTGTGTGGTGGGCCTGGTCCAAGCGGCGGTCATCCGACTTTACGGAAGCTGCCAACCTGCCTTTTGAGCAGGATTGAACCACCGAATAAGGAAATGAAATGAGCGACTTTACAAGTAGTTTTTGGTCGATTTATGTAGCTGGCATCACAGCGGTAAGTATTCTTGCCTGTGCGATTTTGTTGTGGTTCAGTGGCAAGGCCCGGGCCATGACAGCGAACGACAACACGACGGGGCACGTCTGGGATGGTGATTTGCGCGAGATGAACAATCCGTTGCCGCGCTGGTGGGTCGGTTTATTTATCATCACCATCATCTTCGGTGTTCTTTATCTGGTGCTGTATCCTGGCATGGGCAGTTTTGCCGGCACCGCAAAATGGTCACAACAGGATCAGTACGACCGCGAAGTGGCAAAGGGAAACGCTGAGGTCGCGCCGCTGTACGCCAAGTTTACGGCGATGCCGGTGGAAGACGTTTCCCGTGATCCAAAAGCCAAGGCCATCGGTGAGCGGCTGTTCATGAACAACTGCTCGCAGTGTCACGGTTCTGATGCGCGTGGTTCCAAGGGGTTTCCTAACTTGACCGACAATGATTGGTTGCACGGCGGGACGCCAGACAAGATCAAAGAGACGCTCAATCTGGGACGCATTGGAAATATGCCGCCCATGGCAGCGGCTCTCGGAACGGCTGACGATGTCAAGAACGTTGCCCAATATGTGTTGAGTCTCTCCAACAGCCCTCACGATTCCGTGCGTGCCCAGTTGGGTAAAGAGAAGTTTGCCGTGTGCGCGGCATGCCATGGTCCGGACGCCAAAGGTATGCAGGCGGTCGGCTCTGCGAATCTGACCGACAACGTTTGGTTGCATGGCTTTGGTGAAGCGGCCATTGCCGCTATGATCAACCAAGGTAAGGTGAATCAAATGCCGGCACAGGCGGGCAAGCTGACCGATGGACAGATTCATGTCCTGGCCGCTTACGTCTGGGGGCTGTCCAATAAGTAAGCCGTATTGTCGGCGCGCCTGAACCCATTGGGATAGTGCAACGCCTCTTCTTCTGTGGAAGAAGAGGCTTTTTTGTTATGTAAAGGATATTCGCAGTGCAACAGGAAGATTCAACCGAGGCACGGCCGTGGTGGCAGTTTGGGCACGTGTGGCTGGTCATTTCCGGCCCCGCCATTGTTGTTGTTGCCGGCTTTATAACTTTGTACCTCGCGGTGTCCGGAATGGACCCCGTGCTGGATAAGGACTATTACCGCAAAGAGGCACAGGCCAGTAAGACGCCGGAAAAAGGCAACCCCAGCAGTTTGGCTCCCGCGACGCAAGCCCGCAACCATGCGGCGACCGGCGTTCCGCAAAAGGAACCTATTGCGCCACCGGCCAAATAGGCCAGTCTTTTTCAGTCGCAGACTTTGGGGTTGACGATGTCGCGCAATGCGTCTGTGTCAAGAATGCGGACGTGGCGCTGGCGAACCTCGACGATGCCATCCTCCACAAACCGTGAAAACGTGCGACTCACGGTTTCCAGCTTGAGTCCGAGGTAACTTCCAATTTCTTCGCGCGTCATGCGAAGTACCAATTCCGATTGCGAGAAGCCCCTGGCATGCAGGCGCTGCACTAAATTGAGCAAGAATGCAGCCAGGCGCTCTTCGGCCCGCATGCTGCCAAGTAGCAACATGACGCCGTTTTCCCTGACGATTTCACGGCTCATGATCTTGTGCACATGGCGCTGCAGTGCATTGATTTCGCGTGAAAGATCTTCAATACGGTCAAAAGGCATGACGCAAACTTCTGCATCTTCAAGCGC
Organism: uncultured beta proteobacterium; assembly: GCA_903958915.1. Classification (GTDB taxonomy): domain Bacteria; phylum Pseudomonadota; class Gammaproteobacteria; order Burkholderiales; family Burkholderiaceae_C; genus Allorhodoferax. Next base: position 5,547 of record CAJBVC010000749.1, on the reverse strand, counting down.
CACCGCGTCACAGGTGTGGCTGTCGTTGACGATCCCGTCCAGACCAATCACTTCGCCGGCCATTTGAAAACCTGTCACCTGGTCCCTTCCATCTTCAGACGCGACGCAAGTCTTGAAAAAGCCAGTGCGAATAGCATAAAGATTGGCGAACTTCTCACCATTGCGGAACAAGGTGCTGCCGCGTTTGATTTTGCGGCGGCTCGCCACCATCTCGTCAATGCGATCCAATTCAACGCTGCTGAGCCCCAGTGGCATGCACAATTCGCGCAGATTGCAGTTTGAGCACGCCACCTTGATGGTTTGCTGGTTGATACTGATAACTTTGGAGTTGCCTTTTCCCTGCGCAGCTGACTGCACGTCGAGGCTGGTTCGGGCTTTGACATCTTGATCGAACATGGCTTCCTCAGATTCAGGACAGACGGTAGTTTACCCACCTTCGCAACACTTGATGCAAATCAAGTGAAAATTAGTGGCTATGCGGCACAGTTAGGCCGCTTAAATTGGAGTGTCCATGAATTCAGTTGCTCAGCCCGTATCTGCCGAACTGTTGCGGCGTTTTGATGTGTCGGGGCCGCGTTACACCTCGTACCCCACTGCCGACCGGTTTGTGGAGGCATTCACGGCCGACGAATACGCTCAGGCGCTGACCCACCGAAGAGGTGGAGCGGCGGCATTGGCACTGCCGCTCTCTCTGTATGTGCACATTCCGTTTTGCGAGTCGTTGTGCTACTACTGCGCCTGCAACAAGATCATTACCAAGCACCATGACCGTGCCACGTCGTATCTGCGCTATCTCAGCCGGGAAGTGGATTTGCATACCGAGCGCATTGGTCTGGGACAAACCATCAGCCAGTTGCACCTTGGTGGTGGCAGTCCTACTTTTCTGAGTGACGACGAGTTGCGCGAACTGATGGGGATGCTGCGCCGCAGTTTCACGTTTGCGCCTGGAGGGGAATATTCGATCGAGGTGGATCCGCGGACCATTGATCCATCCCGTCTCGACACGCTGGCGCAATTGGGCTTCAACCGATTGAGCTTTGGCGTGCAGGACTTCGACCCCGCTGTCCAGAAAGCGGTGCATCGTATTCAGCCAGCCGAGCAGGTCTTTTCTCTGGTGGCTGCAGCGCGTGCAAAGGGATTTGAGTCGGTGAATGTGGACTTGATCTATGGATTGCCGCAGCAGAGCCCTGAGTCATTTGACCGCACATTGGCCCAGGTCGTGGAATTGCGTCCTGACCGGATCGCGCTGTATGCCTACGCCCATTTGCCCGAGCGATTCAAGCCGCAACGGCGCATCAATACCGTGGAGTTGCCCAGTGGTTCCTCCAAGGTGTCCATGTTGTCACGTTCGCTGGCGGCCTTCATGGGAGCGGGTTATGTGTATGTCGGAATGGACCATTTTGCCTTGCCGGACGATGCCCTTGCCGTTGCCAAGCGCCAGGGACGTCTGCATCGAAATTTCCAGGGCTACAGCACGCAACCCGACTGCGATCTGATTGCGCTGGGCGTTTCGTCCATTGGACGCATCGGTGCCACCTATAGCCAAAATGCCAAGACGCTGGAAGAGTACTACGACTATCTGGACCAGGGCCGTTTCCCTGTGATCAAGGGATTGGCACTGACACGCGACGATTTGGTGCGTCGTGCTGTCATCATGGCGCTTATGTGTCAAGGCCACTTGCAGTTCGAAGCCATTGATATCGCATATCTGGTGGACTTCAAGAGTTACTTTGCCAAAGAGCTGGTGGCATTGCAAGGTCTGGCGGAACAGGGCCTGGTCACACTAGATGAGTCTGGAATCCAGGTAACTGCTACCGGATGGTTCTTTGTGCGTGCAGTGGCGATGGTGTTTGACATCCACCTGCAGACCGATCGCACCCGGGCAAAGTTTTCGAAGATCCTGTAGCATCGGTTGATGCAATCCTCACTGGCATTGACAGCGCTGCTGATGGGGTTGGTTGGCGGGCCGCACTGCCTTGCCATGTGTGGCGCGGCGTGCGCGGGCCTTGGGCAAGCTGCCGGACACCATAAAAACAGAGCCTTACTCACTTTTCAATTAGGTCGTATCGCGGGGTACTCTGTATTGGGCGGCCTTGCTGCAGCATCGATTCAGGGGCTGGGTTGGCTGACCATTCAAAGTGCAGCGTTGCGACCGGTCTGGTCTCTGTTTCACGTGGCCGCCATGCTGCTCGGGCTGGTGTTGCTGGCGCAAGCCCGTCAACCCGTGTGGCTGGAAGGTGCCGGTAAAAAGATATGGTCGTTGGTACGGGAATCAACGCTAGGTGGCGGCTCCCGGGCGCCATTGGTGATTGGGTTCGTATGGGCGTTACTCCCCTGTGGACTGCTGTACTCGGCCCTTCTGGTGGCCGCGATGGCTGGCAGTGCGGTATCGGGAGCAACGGTGATGGCGTCTTTTGCCGTCGGAACCGGGGTGACAATGCTGGTCGGCCCCTGGCTATGGCTTCGGCTTCGGGGAAGTAACTGGAGTGCCGGAGGCGGTGATTGGGGAGTTCGCCTGGCTGGTGCTGCATTGGCCGCCAGCTCCGGTTGGGCGCTTTGGATGGGGCTGGCCCATGATGCAGCCCCGTGGTGCGTGACGCCATGACCGACAAGCTGGAATCCGGCAAGCCCCATCATGCGTGGCGCCTGTCGGTTGCCCCGATGATGGATTGGACGGATAGGCATTGCCGCTTTCTGCATCGCCAGCTGACCCGACGCGCATTGCTGTACACCGAGATGGTCACCACGGGAGCGCTTTTGCATGGGAATGTTGCCCGGCACCTGCAATTCAATGTGGAAGAATATCCCGTGGCGTTGCAACTGGGTGGAAGCGAGCCATCGGACTTGGCGCAGTGTGCCCGTTTGGGGCAACAGTGGGGCTACGACGAAATCAACCTCAACTGCGGGTGCCCGAGTGAAAGAGTCCAGCGCGGTGCCTTTGGAGCCTGTCTGATGGCCGAGCCTGCTTTGGTGTCCGATTGTGTCAAAGCCATGGTGGACGCGGTGGGCGTACCGGTTACCGTGAAACACCGTATCGGTATCGACAAGAGTGAAGATTACGGCTTTGTGCGCGATTTTGTAGGTCAGGTCAGTGAAGCGGGGTGCAGGGTCTTCATCGTGCATGCGCGCAACGCATGGTTGCAAGGCTTGTCGCCAAAGGAAAATCGCGATATTCCGCCGCTACGTTACGGAACCGTACACCAACTCAAACAGGAGTTTCCCCACCTGACGATCGTCATCAATGGTGGCCTCACTGACAGCGGCGCATTGCGAGAACAACTTGCGCACGTGGATGGCGCCATGCTGGGGCGCGAGGCCTATCACAATCCATGGTGGCTCACCGAGTGGGACGCCGCTTTTTTTGACGAACCGCCAGTTGCTGTGACGCGCGAGCAGGTCGAAGAATCGATGGTGGTGTACATGGAGCGGCAGGCTCAGAAGCATGGAGTGGGGTGGTACGGCATTGCGCGGCATATGCTGGGACTGCGGCACGGATTGCCAGGTGCACGCAAGTGGCGCCAGGTATGGAGTGACCATCGGCTGAAGGGTGAACCGCCAAGGGCGGTTATGGAGAACGCCCGACAGCGGGGAGCCGTGGTCTGATGGCGATGTTTGGACTTCGAAACTGGTTGTATTCGCGGGGTCTGTTGCGGCGCGACCCTGCGCCGGAGTGGCGGGCTGCCGAAGAGTTGATTCGAGCCATCGATGCCGGCGGTGTGCCACTCAATGCGGTACGCATCAACCAGATTGCACGGCAACTCGGGCTGGAGGTTTCAACCCGAGCGTCGGTGGAGCACACCATCGAACGCGTTCGCAAGGCACTCGAGTACCGGCGGTCCCACCCGCAACGCTAATGCGACTTTGGCGAAATTCGCTCAACGTGCGGCGTTCAACCCGTTGTTGAAATGCTGTCGCATCGCCTTTGTCGTCGCTTTCACGTTGCGCTTTAAGAGCGCATCCATGATGGCTCGGTGTTCCGCTACCGATTCGGCAATGCGCCCGGTCTTGAGCAGGGAGTTTTGCCGGTTCAGTTTCATCACCTTGCGCAGATCTGCCACCATCTGGTCACACCAGCGATTATTGGCGATTGCTAACATACGCATGTGAAACTGCTCATTGATGGCAAAAAAGTGAAGCGTTTCGGGCGGGGTAGCTTGCGCAGCAGTTTCAAGTTCGGCGTGCAAGCCTTGCAAGTCCGCCAGCTCCGCCTCCGTGGCGCGTTGCGCCACGACACCCGCCGCATCGCTTTCCAGCAGGCTGAGCAGGTGGTACACGTCCGACAGGTCCTGGGTGGAGACCTCGGTAACGTAAGCGCCCCGGCGCACTTTCATGGTTACCAGTCCTTCTGCGGCAAGAACCTTCAGGGCTTCACGCAAGGGCGTGCGGCTGATACCGTACTCCTCTGCGATGCGCAGCTCATCAATCCAGCTGCCCGGCTCCAGCTCGCGCTTGAAAATGCGCTGACGCAACAACTCGGCCACTTCCTCGTACAGGGCGCGGGGCGACAAAGAGCCACTCGGGCGAGTTTCAGAGGTCAGCGCTGGCATGGCGTGCGATTGTAAGCGTCAATCCATATTACTAATGAATAATTATAAATAATGTAAAATTCGCGACCTTTGTAGCGCTGCCAAACGGACCCTTCCATGACCGATACCTCCCCTGAATTCAAATCTGCAACGCTGGACGCCTGGGCCAAGGCAGCCGCCAAATCCGCTCCGAATGGCAATGTCGAGGCACTGAACTGGATCACCCCGGACGGGATCGCGGTCAAGCCGCTGTACACCGCGGCAGACACGGCGGATTTGAAGCACGCCGATACGCTACCCGGGTTTGAGCCCTACCTGCGCGGCCCGCAGGCCACGATGTATGCGGTGCGCCCCTGGACGATCCGCCAGTACGCAGGATTTTCGACGGCCGAGGAGAGCAATGCCTTCTACCGCAAGGCGCTCGCCGCCGGCGGGCAAGGCGTGTCGGTCGCTTTCGACCTGGCCACCCACCGCGGTTATGACTCAGACCATCCGCGTGTGACCGGCGATGTGGGTAAGGCCGGTGTGGCGATTGACTCGGTCGAGGACATGAAGATCCTGTTTGACCACATTCCGCTGGACAAGGTGTCGGTCTCGATGACGATGAACGGCGCGGTGCTGCCAGTATTGGCGGGCTATGTGGTGGCGGCCGAAGAGCAGGGCGTTTCGCAAGACCAACTCTCAGGAACCATTCAGAACGACATTCTGAAAGAGTTCATGGTGCGCAACACCTACATCTACCCGCCTGCGCCCAGCATGCGCATCATTGGCGACATCATTGGCTACACGGCCAAGAACATGCCCAAGTTCAACTCGATCAGCATCTCGGGTTACCACATGCAGGAGGCAGGTGCCAATCAGGCGCTGGAACTGGCCTTCACGCTGGCCGACGGCAAGGAGTATGTAAAGACCGCCATTGCCACCGGTCTGGACGTGGACGAGTTTGCCGGCCGCCTGAGCTTCTTCTGGGCGATTGGCATGAACTTCTATCTTGAAGTGGCCAAGATGCGCGCCGCGCGGC
>CAJBVC010000748.1 GCA_903958915.1 uncultured beta proteobacterium | reverse complement strand
TGTCAACTTCGAGGTGGAATTGTCTGGCGTGCCGCTGGGTGAGGTCACCGATGCCGTGGCCAAGCTGCCCAGCGTCGTTAACCTGCCTGCTGGAGTGCAACAGGTGGAGATTGGCGATGCCGAAGTACAGGCCGAGATGGTGGCCGGCTTTGGCATGGCCATGATGACGGGCGTGTTGTGTATCTACATCGTGCTGGTACTACTGTTCAAGGACTTTTTGCACCCGATCTCGATATTGCCATCGGTGATTCTGTCCTTCGGTGGCGCTTTTCTTGGCTTGCTGGTCAGCGGCAAGATGCTCTCCATGCCGTCGTTCATCGGTCTGGTGATGCTGATCGGCGTATCCACCAAGAACTCCATCCTGCTGGTGGACTACGCCATCATGGCCCGCCGCGACCACGGCCTGAACCGTTTTGAGGCGTTGATTGACGCCTGCCACAAGCGCTCACGCCCCATCATCATGACCACCATTGCCATGGTTGCGGGCATGCTGCCACTGGTGATTGGCCTGGGCAATGCGGACAACAGCTTTCGCGCACCCATGGCGGCCGCTGTGATTGGGGGCCTGATCACGTCCACCATCCTGAGCCTGCTGGTAACGCCAAGCTTTTTCTCCATCGTGGACGACATTGAACACTTCGTGGGCCAAGCCAAGGACAAGTTGCTGCGGCGCAAGCGCAACGCAGGAAAGCCAGCCACAGCGGCGTAACCGTGAATACACTGGCTGCTGGGACGCGGCCTTGCAGGAAACCAACCATGGCGCCGATTGCTGCAAATAAGGCCTCTAGAATGGGCGTGCGTGCTGCGCAGAAGTCAATGGTGCTGGCTCTGCGCTCATTCGCGTTTCAATTTCTTTTCTAACCAAGGAGTTTTGAATGAACAAGCGTAACTGGATGAAGTGGACGTCGGCAATTGTGTTGAGCATCTTCGCGGCGTCTGGATGGTCCGCAGAAACACCCACATCCCTAGCGGGTGTCAAACTGGTCAGTGCGGAAGAAGCCAAGAAACTTCAGGATGCCGGCGCGCCACTGATCGACACGCGTGTGGCGGCTGAATACGCCGAAAAGACCATCAAAGGGGCCAAGAGTGTGCCTTACAAGGAAAAGAGCGACAAAGCCGTTGGCTTTGATGCGAGCAAAGACGACTTTGATCTGGCAAAGTTGCCGGCCGACAAAAATGCACCGGTCGTGTTCTTCTGCAATGCCGGTGAGTGCTGGAAGAGCTACAAGGCTTCAGTGGTCGCACAAAAAGCGGGCTACTCGAAAGTCAACTGGTTGCGTGGTGGCCTTCCCGAGTGGACGGCAAAAGGGCTGCCCACGCAGTAGTCCGTTGGGTCAATGAACCGCGCGGGAGCAGGGAGTATGCATTTCAATATCTCGATCAAGGGACGCCTTCTGGTTCTGGCTGCTTTGGCGGCTTTGGGCGTGGCCATCGTTGCCATCCTCTTTTTTGCATCCAACCGGGTCAATCAGGCAGCGCTGGCAGAGGTATTTGAAAAGAACGGGCAGACGCTGATGCGCCTGCAGCGAGTGGAAAACACCTTGCTGGAAGTGCGGTTTCGGGCCGCTGGTGTGCTGCTGGAGCAACTGCCCGTGCCTGGCTCACTGAACCATCTGCGTGACTCCCGCAAGGCTTTGCTCGCGATGTGGGCTGATCTCGAGCCCACCGCCGCAGGTATTTTCGTGGTGGGTGAATCCCTGGAAGGGTTTGGACAGTTAAAGGAGAAGTGGGGGCTCGTGGAAACCACGCTTGCCAAGCTCGAACAGGGTTACGCCACCAAAGACAACAAAGTGATCACGGCCGTTCTGGAGGATGAATGGCCGCTGCTCGTGAAGGGCGTTGTCAAGCCACTGCAAACATTGATTCCTTTGGCACAAAAGCGTTCTCAGGAAACCTATGAGGCGGCTGTAGGCAACAGCCAGCGCATGCTGTACGGCGGCATTGCTGGCGCGTGCCTGTGCTTGGTGGTGTTGGTGGTTACGGCGCTGCTCACCATGCGTTCGATTCTGGTACCGCTGCATGAAGTCAACCGATCATTGCAATCCATTGCGGACGGGGATTTGTCCAGTACCTTGCCGGCATCGCGCTCGGATGAATTAGGCAGCATGGTCGAATCGCTCCAGGGAATGCAAAACGCGCTCTACAAGCTGGTGCGGCAAGTGCGAGACTCGGCCCGCAGCATCGAATTGGCGAGTACCGAGGTGGCATCGGGCAATGCAGACCTGAGCAACCGCACCGAGCAGGCAGCATCGAGTTTGCAGGTAACCGCCTCCAGCACCGTGGAATTGACCGGCACCGTGAGTCAATCGGCAGACTCTGCCCGCCAAGCCAATCAGCTCGCCTCGTCGGCCGCGGATGTGGCGGCACGCGGCGGTGCTGTCGTGGCGGAAGTCATCACAACCATGGACGGCATCACAGCATCGTCCCGCAAGATAGCAGACATCATCAGCGTCATCGACGGCATCGCGTTTCAGACCAATATTTTGGCTCTCAATGCGGCGGTCGAAGCGGCCCGTGCGGGTGAGCAGGGGCGCGGTTTTGCGGTCGTGGCCAGCGAGGTGCGCAGTCTGGCTGGTCGCTCGGCAGAAGCGGCCAAGGAAATTAAGGGATTGATCGGCGCCAGTGTGCAGGGCGTTGAATCAGGGGCGCGACTGGTCACCCATGCCGGGCAAACCATGACGGAGATTGTTGAAGCGGTAAAGAAGGTTGCCACCATGATTGGCGACATCAGTTCCGCGACCTCCGAGCAATCCAGCGGCATTGCGCAAATCAATACTTCGGTCAATGAACTTGAGCAAATGACACAACAAAACGCCGCGCTTGTGGAACAGTCGACCGCGGCAGCACAAAGCCTTAAGGAACAGGCATCACGACTGACCCAACTGGTTGGCACGTTCAAGCTTGGGGATGAACCTGGCACTACATTGGGCAGATTGCGCTAATCTTTTGGCATCTGCACATGCTCTGAATTACCCCGTGTCGCGCCTGCTTTCACACATTTTTTTTGCATTGACGCTGGTACTCTCATTGTCGATTGCCACAGCAGCTGGCAATTCTGACACTATTCAAACCATACAAGCGAGCCAGAGCATTTCGCGCCATTTCGTCATGGCACTCGCCGTGACAGCACTTCTGCTCGTCGCCATTCTGGCGGTCTACTTGCGTGCCAATGCGAAGTTGAGGCGGGAGATCGCTGCACGCACTGCAATTGACGAAAGCCTGCAACGCAGCCAGGTGATGATGGAGCGCACGCAAAGCATTGCGCAGTTGGGCAGCTGGGAATGGGACGTGGCTGCCGATGTCATCGTCTGGTCGAAAGAACTGTACCGCCTTGCTGAACGCGACCCGGCATGTGGAACACCCGATTACGCGGGTCAGTTAGCCCTCTATTCCCCGCAGGATGGCGCACGTTTGGCTGCTGCGGTTCAAGTCGCTTTGTCCGATGGCACACCCTACACACTGGAAGTGATGCTGAACCGCAAGGACGGAAAACACCGGGTGTGCCTGGCAACCGGTTTTGCTGAAAAGGGGGGCAATGGCACCGTCACACGCCTCTTTGGGTCGCTTCAGGATATTACCGAACGCAAACTAGTCGAACGTCACGTGGAACTCTATCGCAGCGTCGTACAGGCATCGCTGGATGGCTTTTGGATCACCAACAACCAGGGCCGAATCGTGGAGGTCAATCAGTCCACTTGCCAGATGCTTGGCTATTCGGCCGAGGAATTGCTGAGTATGGGGATTTACGACATTGAAGCCGACGAAAGCGCCGAAGAAACGTTGGCGCACACACAGGAAATCATGGCGCGGGGCCATGTGCAGTTTGAAGCACGTCACCGGCGCAAAGACGGCTCCATCATTGATGTGGAAGTCAGTGCACTGCATCTGCCCGACCTTGATGATATGTTTTTCGCCTTCGTTCGAGACATCACTGCGCGCAAGGTTGCGGAGCAACAGATGCGCATTGCGGCCACCGTCTTTGAGTCGCAGGAGGGGATGATCGTTACCAGCGCCAACAACATCATTCTGCGGGTGAATCAGGCCTTTACCGACATCACCGGCTACTCCGCCGAGGAGGCGGTCGGCAAGCGACCCAGCATGCTCAAATCAGGACGCCACGACTCGGACTTTTACGCACGGCTTTGGGAGCAGCTCAAAGGCTCCGGCAGGTGGCAAGGCGAGTTGTGGAATCGACGCAAAGGCGGCGAACCTTATCCGCAGTGGCTGACGATCACTGTGGTCAAGGACAAGGCTGGATTAGTCAGCCACTACGTTGCCACAATGACCGATATTACCCAGCGCAAGCTGGCCGAAAGCGAGATCAACGCATTGGCGTTTTATGATCCGCTGACAGGCTTGCCCAATCGCCGTCTGATGCTCGACCGCCTGCGCCAGGCGCTCACCGGCAGTGACCGAAGCCGCCGCCATGGAGCGCTGATGATGATGGATCTGGACAATTTCAAGATTCTCAACGACACACAAGGGCACGACGTAGGAGATCAATTGCTGGTGGAGGTTTCCAAGCGCCTGCAAGCTGGCGTACGTGAGGGAGACACCGTTGCCAGACTTGGAGGTGACGAGTTTGTTGTCATCCTGGAAGGTCTTGATCGGGCAGGTTTTGCAGCAATGCAGGCGGAAGCGGTGGGGGTCAAAATCCAGGCGCTGATCAATGAACCCTACGAGCTTACCGTCAGCAATCAAGCCGGAACGTGCATCCATCACTGCTCTGTAAGCATTGGCATTACCCTGTTCCAGGACCAGCACACTCCTACTGATGAACTGATGAAGCGTGCTGACACAGCCATGTACCAGGCCAAGTCTGCGGGGCGCAATACGCTTCGCTTTTTTGATCCCGAAATGCAGGCCGCTGTCACTTCCCGTGCGGCCCTGGAGTCGCAATTGCGAAGTGCCATCAATCACCAGCAGTTTGCCGTCTACTACCAACCGCAGGTCGACGGTGCCAGGCAAGTGGTAGGGGTAGAGGCTCTGATTCGTTGGATGCACCCTGACCGAGGTGTCGTGTTACCGGGCGAATTTATTCCACTCGCGGAAGACACCGGCCTGATATTGCCGTTGGGAGACTGGATTCTGGAGGCCGCCTGCCAACAGTTGAAGACTTGGGCGCTGGCGCCCGAAACAGCGCAGCTGAGCATTGCCGTCAACGTCAGTGCGCGGCAGTTTCGACAGACTGAGTTTGTCGACCGTGTGCTTGGTTTGATGGACCGATGGGGCACCCCTGCTGGCCGTCTCAAACTTGAGTTGACCGAGAGTATGCTGCTGGACAATACCACCGAGATCATCGCCAAGATGGGCAAAATCAAAGCGCGGGGCGTCAGCTTTTCACTCGATGATTTCGGCACCGGGTATTCATCGTTGTCGTACCTGAAACTGTTGCCGATTGATCAGCTAAAAATCGATCAGTCGTTTGTACACGATGTGCTCAACGACCCGAATGCGGCCACCATTGCCTGTTCCATCATCGCCCTGGCACACAGTCTGGGTTTGATGGTGATCGCTGAAGGCGTGGAAACGCAAGAACAGAGCGACTTTCTGGCGCGCAACGGATGTGATCACTGCCAGGGCTACCTTTTCGGCAAACCACTGGCTTTGCCTGAGTTTGAAGCGCAGTTGTACCAACGTTGAGACCAGCGCTGACTTCTTTGCGAGGATTGACCGTGCTGCATACCATCATACGTAGACCGTGTGCCATTGCAATCTGGCGCTCGTTCGTTTTGGCGATCATGGTCGGTGCAATGGTGGGCTGCACTGTGCAACCGTTGCCATCCGCAACAACGCCCGCAGCAAGGTTTTCGGGCGCAACCCTTCACCAACCGGAAGGCGCCACCGCGGTGACTGCAAAGTCCGGCTGGACTGCCCGCACCTTTGCAGTTGCTGCGGCCAACCCGCTGGCTGCGCAGGCCGGTCGGGAAATTCTCCGGGCTGGTGGCAGCGCGGTCGATGCCGCTATCGCCGTGCAGATGGTATTGACACTGGTAGAGCCACAATCGAGTGGCATCGGTGGCGGGGCATTTATGCTGCACTTCGACGGCCAACGTACCGTGGCGTATGACGGGCGTGAAACTGCGCCGAGCGGGGTCACGGATACATTGTTTATGGGTGCTGACGGGCGTCCCATGGCGTTCCTTGGCGCAGCCGTTGGAGGAAGGGCCGTGGGGGTTCCCGGAGCGGTCACGATGCTCGCCATGGCGCACCGGCAGTATGGTCGACTCGCCTGGCAGGAGCTGTTTGTGCCTGCCATCAATTTAGCCAGGCAAGGATTTTCGGTGAGCCCCCGCATGGCTGCACTGCTGGCGGCCGAAACGCGCCTGCAAGACGACCCAGTGGCCAAAGCGTATTTCTACGATGCACAGGCAAGACCGTGGCCGGTGGGCCATGTGCTACGCAACCCGGAACTTGCGGAGGTACTGCAGGCCATTGCCAGCGGTGGTCCGAGTGCATTCATGACTGGCGATATCGCACACGCCATAGTCCACAAGGTGCAAGGGCATTCCGGCAATCCAGGCAAGCTGACGACGGCGGACCTGGAGACTTACCGGGCCATCGTCCGTGAGCCCCTCTGTGTTGACTACCCGGTGCCACAGTTTGACAAGGAATACCGCATTTGCGGCATGCCGCCCCCCAGTTCCGGCGCCATCGCAATCGGTCAGATTTTGGGCATGCTGCACCACACACCGGCAGAATCCCTGCGTTTGGAAGGCGGGCTGCCCGGTGCCAACTGGCTTCACCTGTACACCGAAGCTGCGCGCCTGGCGTTTGCGGACCGTTCCCAATATGTAGCAGACCCCGATTTCGTACCCGCACCCGGCGGCCAATGGAGCAGCTTGCTGGAGCCCAATTACCTTGCTGCACGTGCCAGACAGATTGACGTTGGCGCGAACGGCCGCAGCATGAAAGTGGCTGCGCCGGGGAACCCTGGCGAGTTTCGCTCGGGATTCGCACCCATGCCAGACC
>CAJBVC010000747.1 GCA_903958915.1 uncultured beta proteobacterium | reverse complement strand
GTGCTGGCGCTCCATGACATTGCCAGTGCCGCTGCATTGAATTGGGAAGCCGTTGCTTCGTCGCTCAAGCGAGAAGGCAGACTGCACCTGGAAACCTACTAAGGGATTTAGTAATTACTAAAATACCGTTTATAATGTCTTCATCCTGCACAAGCGGAGTTGCTGCGTATGAAGACAAGCACACTAGAGCGCAAGGGCGTATCGACGGAGATAGTTGATTTGATTGGGCGTCTAATTGACTCGATTGAATGGCCAGCGCGGCGTCGCGCAATGGGTGATGTAACGGTGGCGTTGCTCGATGGCAAGCAACGTGTAGCGGAGGATGTATTCGGCTGGAGTCGAAAAGCTGTTGAGCTGGGCATCCATGAACATCAAACCGGCATCGCCTGCGTCAATGACATCAGCGCCCGCGGCAAGCCAAGAACTGAGGACAAGCACCCCAAGTTGTTAGCTGAAATTCAGACCATCATGGAGCCGCACAGTGAATCGGAATCGAGCTTGCGCACCACCTTGCTGTACACCAACATGACTGCCAAGACGGTGCACGAAGCGCTTGTGCAAAAGGGCTGGTCTGAGGACGACCTGCCTAGTGTGCGCACCATCTCCAATCTCCTGAACCGCCAGGATTACCGACTGCGAACAGTGGCCAAATCCAAGGTTCAAAAAAAACCGACGAAACCGATGCCATCTTCGAAAACGTCAGACACGTGAACGCACTGGCCGATGCCGATGTGCACACCTTGAGAATCAGCATAGACACCAAGGCGACGGTTCACGTTGGCGAGTATTCCAGAGGTGGGCGTTCGCGTGGACTCGAGGCAGTCAAGGCTTTGGACCATGACATGTGTATGAAGGAAAAGTTGGTGCCTGGAGGCATATTGGAGCCAGTCGATGGAAAGTCATTCCTATTCTTCGGCACGAACTACAAAACCAGCGACCTCATGGCCGACGGGTTACTTCTATGGTGGCAGTACAGGGAGCCAGAACTGCCAGAGATTAAGCAACTCATCATCAACTTGGACAACGGTCCGGAATGCAATGGGCGGCGCAGCCAGTTTCTCTTGCGCATGACAGAATTCGCGGATCTGACAGGGCTATGTGTGCGACTGGTTTACTACCCGCCCTATCACAGCAAATACAACGCTATTGAGCGCTACTGGGCAGGGTTGGAGAAATCCTGGAACGGTTACTTGCTCAGCACGGTGGATACGGTCATCAATCGAGCTGGTAATTTTTGCTGGAAAGGCGTGCGCACAATGGCATGCTTGGTGGATGCCATTTACGAGAAGGGTGTCAAACTATGCGGCATCGAGAAAAGAGACCTTGAGCAACGACTGGAACGATCCGAAGAGTTGAATTATTGGGACATAACAATTCAACCTAAACCGGTATTTTTGTAATTTCCAATTCCCTAAGTGAGCAGTGCGGCCGATGCTGACAAGGACGATTGCGACGAGCCAACCCGACCTCGCGGCTAAGGCCAAGTCGGAGTTTTGGTCGCGCACGCATAGAGATTTTTTGGAGGTAAGTGGTCTATGCGTGCGGAAGATCTTCGCTTTTTGGAAAGCAATTCTCCGCCAACGGTCAAGACTCCCATCGTTGTGCCCACCCCACCCAGCACGATTTTCCCCACTGTCCAGTCCAATAAAGCTACTACCGCTCTGCATCCGCTAAAATCCGTCACTTGCCGGTAGACAAGTTCTCGCATCTGCAGAGAACGCACCTGCAACAACAAGGGGTTCTGTCACACCATGGCCATCATCGTCACCGGCGTAGCCGACTTTTTCCGAAGCAATTTTGTGCTGGACTGGTTCAACACTAGCGACGAGGCGGTGGCTAACCGCGACAAACTTACCTGCACACTCAACCCGCACAATCTGGACTGCCTGCACTTTGATGTGCGCAGCACTTCTGTACGGGGCGATACTTTCGATTTCAATTACTTTCTTTAATCGAGTCCAATATGGCATCCCAACTACCACCCCCCAAAATCTTCGTCGCTGGCCAACGTGGCATGGTCGGCAGCGCCATTGTTCGTACCCTTTTGGCGCAGGGTGTGCCCCAGTCAAATCTCATCACGCGCACCCACGCCGAACTCGACCTGTGCAACCAGGCGGCCGTGCAGGCTTTTTTTGAAGCCGAGCGACCCACCCAGGTGTATCTGGCAGCCGCAAAGGTTGGCGGTATCCACGCCAATAACACGTTTCCGGCCGACTTTATCTATGACAACCTCATGGTCCAGGC
>CAJBVC010000746.1 GCA_903958915.1 uncultured beta proteobacterium | reverse complement strand
CCATTGTGTTTTACCGGGTGCGCAAGGGTGAAAATCTCGTCGCGCCCATGCTGCATGGCGACAAGGATTTGACACAGGCATTTCCATCTTCACGCGACGACGCTATTTCACGCACTGTCGGAGCGATTGTGTTTGCCGTGTGCGCCCTGGCCGTGGCGTGGCTGGTGAAGTGGGCCGGTTGATGTCTGCAACTGCTCCAGCAGCGCTTGCCAGCCGTACCGTTTGCCTGACAGCCCCGGCAACATCGGCAGACATGGATGGATTGCGCGAACTGTTCAAGAACTACGCCCATTCGCTGGCAATCGACCTGTGTTTCCAGAATTTTGAGGAAGAACTACGCAGCCTGCCAGGAGAGTACGCCTCCCCGCGCGGCGCGCTATTGCTCGCCACGGTGGATGGGGAATATGCTGGTTGCTGCGCCTTGCGCGCACTCGATGGCGTGGACTACCCCAATGCCTGCGAAATGAAGCGCCTCTATGTAAGCCCTGCCTTTCGCGGACTGGGGATTGGCAGGCAACTGGCCGAAGCAATTCTGGATGCAGCGCGGCTTGCGGGCTACGACTGCATCCTGCTCGACACGCTCGACGACATGGAGTCGGCTCGGGCCTTGTACGAGGACTTGGGGTTTGAAGATATTCCACCCTACTACTTCAACCCGATTGCCGGCGCCCACTACCTCAAAGCCGACCTGTAACCTGATTTACCCCTTGGCTTGGGCCAATAAAGTGCCGGCATCGCTGACTTCGAATTTGCCCGGCCCTTCGATGTTCAGTGCTGCCACCTTGCCATCCTTGACCAGCATGGAGTAGCGGTTGCTGCGCAAGCCCATGCCCTTTGCGGTGAGGTCCAGCGTCAGACCGGTAGCCTGGGCAAACGCCGCGCTGCCATCGGCGAGCATGCGCACTTTGCCACTGGTCTTCTGGTCACGCGCCCAGGCACCCATTACGAATGCGTCGTTCACGCTCAGGCACCAGATCTCGTCGACACCGGCAGCTTTGAAGGCATCGAAGTTCTCGACGTAGCCTGGCACGTGCTTGGCCGAACAGGTGGGAGTGAATGCTCCGGGCAAAGCAAACAGGGCAATGGTTTTGCCGCCAGTGGCTTTCGCAACATCCACCGGGTTGGGTCCGATGCTGCAACCCTCGCCTTCGACTTCCATGTACTCCATCAGAATGGTTGCGGGAAGGGTATCACCTACTTTGATCATGTGTGCTCCTAAGCAAAAAAGTTATACGAAATGTTCAATCGACCTCAATCGTGATTTGACTGACAACATGCATGCAGCATGTTTACGCCAAAGCAAAACGGCCCACATTGTGAGCCGTTTGACAAAGACCTGCGGTCGGCAACGTCTTTGGTTTTAGACAACCACCGCTTTTTCAACCAGGCGGGTTGCCACCCAGTTCTTGGTCTTGGAGATAGGCTTGCTTTCGGTAATTTCGATCACATCGCCCATCTTGTATTCGCCCTTTTCATCGTGGGCGTGGTATTTGCTGGACTTGCCAACAATCTTGCCGTAGAGCTCGTGCTTGACACGGCGCTCGATCAGCACCGTGACTGTCTTGGCACGCTTATCGCTGACCACCTTGCCAATCAAGGTGCGCTTGAGGGATTTTTTAACTTCCGTCATTTATCGCTCCTTATTTTGCGGATTTTTCAGCGCTTTGCTTCTCGACAAGAATGGTCTTGGCGCGGGCAATATCACGGCGCGCGGTGCGCAGCGTAGCGGTGTTGTTGAGTTGTTGCGTGGCTTTTTGCATGCGCAGGCCAAAGTGGGCTTTTTGCAGCGCCTTGACTTCCGTTTGCAGGCCAGCGACGTCCTTGGTTCGCAGTTCAGTAGTTTTCATGGCTTGTCCTCCTGATTACTGGCCGACCATGCGCGCCACAAATGTGGTGCGCAGAGGCAGCTTGGCAGCTGCCAGACGAAATGCTTCACGTGCAAGTTCTTCGGTCACGCCGACGATTTCAAACACGATCTTGCCAGGCTGAATCTCAGCGACGTAATACTCCGGGTTACCTTTGCCGTTACCCATACGCACTTCGGCAGGCTTCTGGGAAATCGGTTTGTCAGGGAACACGCGAATCCAGATACGACCGCCACGTTTAACGTGACGTGAAATAGCACGCCGTGCTGCTTCGATCTGGCGTGCCGTCAGACGGCCACGATCCGTACACTTCAGACCGAAGTCACCGAACGCAACCGATGAGCCACGGGTTGCGATACCGGTGTTACGGCCCTTTTGCTCTTTGCGGTATTTCCGCCGAGTGGGTTGCAACATGTTTATTCTCCTTTACCGTCAGCTGCTGCAGCTGGCGCGGCGACTTTGCGAACGCGCTTAACGGTGGGTTTGGTAGCGTCAACGCCAGAGGCCTCAACGGGTTTGTCACTGCCATCTGCAGGTGCCACATTGGCGCCAGCGGGACGACGGGGAGCTGCGCCACGGGGTGCCGGTCGGTCCGAACCAGGGCGTGCACCGCCACGGTCGTCACGACGCGGTCCGCGCGGACGGCGCTCTTCTTCAGAGCGCGTCTCGGTAGCAGCCGGCAGGTCATTGCGGCCCAGTGTGTCACCTTTATAGACCCAGACCTTCACACCGATCACACCGTAGGTGGTCTTGGCTTCAGAAGTGCCATAGTCAATGTCGGCACGCAGGGTGTGCAATGGCACACGGCCTTCACGGTACCACTCGGTACGTGCAATTTCGATACCGTTCAAACGGCCGGCCGACATGATCTTGATGCCCAGGGCACCCAGTCGCATGGCGTTTTGCATGGCGCGCTTCATGGCACGGCGGAACATGATCCGCTTTTCCAACTGCTGCGTAATACTGTCAGCGATCAGCTTGGCATCGATCTCGGGCTTGCGCACTTCTTCGATGTTGACCGCTACTGGCACGCCGAGTTGCTTGCCCAGATCGCGTTTGAGGTTTTCAATGTCCTCGCCCTTTTTCCCGATCACGACACCAGGACGTGAAGAGAAAATGGTGATGCGGGCGTTCTTGGCAGGACGCTCGATCAGAATGCGCGAAACGGAAGCATTCTTCAGCTTCAACTTCAGGTACTCACGCACCTTGATGTCTTCGGCCAGCATGCCCGCGAAATCGCGGTTGCTAGCGTACCAACGTGAAGACCAGTTACGGCTCACCGCGAGGCGAAAGCCTGTGGGGTGGATTTTTTGTCCCATAGTTTTCCGTTCCTCTTCGTTG
>CAJBVC010000745.1 GCA_903958915.1 uncultured beta proteobacterium | reverse complement strand
TTTTGTTCGCGACGCCAGCTGCGCAGCAGCACCCGCGAAGCGCGTCCCAGCGCGCGGTCCAGCGCGGTGCGCCAGTCGCGTGCCACCGCGGTAATGACGACGGTGCCGGCGCCATCGGTTTTGAGCTCCACCTGGCAGCGCTTGTCGACACCGCCGCGGGGGCCATTGGTGTCGGCAAACTGCACCTTGGCGCGTGGCACCAGCCAGCTCAAACGCCGCATGACAAACTGCACACGCTGGATCGCCAGATCGCGCAGCTGATGGCCCTCGGCATCACGGGATTCGAAGATGATTTGCATGGTACGTTTCTCCTGTGGGTTGAAAGAGCCTTGAAGATAGGGCTGTTAGTGTTTCTTAAAAAGCAGATAATTTGTTATTTACATTCCTATAAAAGCTGAGTATGAGCACGGCATTCAATTACAAACACCTGTACTATTTCTGGGTTGTAGCCAAAGAGGGGGGCATTTCGCGTGCCGCCGACAAGCTTGACATGGCGGTGCAGACGGTGAGCGCCCAGGTGCGCGAACTCGAGCGCGCACTGGGCTACGCGCTGCTCAAGCCCGCCGGGCGCGGTCTGGTGCTGACCGATGCCGGCATCGCCGCCATGCGCCAGGCCGACCTGATCTTTCAACTCGGCGAGAACCTGCCGTCGCTGGTGCGTGATGCTGTCAGCACGCCGGCCGTGCGGCTCAGTGTGGGCATCTCCGACGGCTTACCCAAGACCATGGTGCGACGCTTGCTGGAACCCGTTATCGCCGAGCCCAACTTGCGTCTGCTGTGCCACGAGGACGAGTTTGACGACCTGCTGGGCGATCTGGCGCTGCACCGGCTGGATATTGTGCTGGCCGACCGGCCGGCGCCCGCCAACCCGAACATCAAGCTCTACACCCATGCCATGGGCTCGTCTCCGCTGGCCTGGTACTGCAGTGCCGAGCTGATGCAGGCCGCAAAGTTGGACTTTCCCAACAGCCTGGCCCAGGTTCCCGTATTGCTGCCCACCGACCATACGGCGGTGCGTGCGCGTATCGACCATTGGTTGGAACAACGCGGGATTCGTGCGCACATCGTGGGTGAATTTGAAGACAGCGCGCTGTTGGGCACTTTCGGTGCCAGCGGCATGGGCGTTTTCCCGGCCGTAGAGCGCGCCAACGCGGACCTGCTGAGTCAATACAAGGTGAAGAAGCTGGGGCCCTGCGAGGGAGTGCACGAGCACTTTTATGCCATTGGTACCGAGAAAAAGGTGCAGCACCCGCTGGTGCAGCGTCTGCTGGACGCCAGCCAGCACAGCGGCAATGCTACGATGTCCCGTTCAGCAAAATCGCATTGAAGGAAACCAGCATGGCCGGCGGAAAAATCTTGGTAGCGCAGGGTGGTGGCCCCACCGCAGTGATCAACCAGTCGCTTGTGGGCGTTGTATTGGAGGCACGTCGCTTTCGCAACATCGAACACGTGTACGGTGCCCGCCACGGCGTGCGCGGCATCGTCAACGAAGACCTGGTGCATCTCACCCAGGAGACCAGCCACAACCTGGAACTGGTGGCCAACACGCCCTCCAGCGCGCTGGGCTCCACCCGCGACAAGCCCGATGTGAAGTACTGCCAGGAAATCTTCAAGGTGCTGCAGGCGCACGAGATTGGCCACTTTTTCTACATTGGCGGCAACGACTCCTCCGACACCGTGGCCATTGTCAGCGCCGAGGCTGCCAAGGCCAGTTACCCGCTGCGCTGCATCCATATCCCCAAAACCATTGACAACGATCTGGTGGGCAACGACCACACGCCAGGCTTTCCCTCCGCGGCACGCTTTGTGGCGCAGGCTTTTGCCGGTGCCAACCTCGACAATGCCGCCTTGCCCGGCGTCTATGTGGGTGTGGTGATGGGGCGACATGCGGGGTTTCTCACAGCAGCGTCAGCCCTGGGCAAAAAGTTCCCCGACGATGGCCCGCATCTCATTTACATGCCCGAGCGCACCTTTGTGCTGGAGAACTTCCTGGCCGATGTGAAAGCCACCTACGAGCGGCTGGGGCGCTGCGTGATCGCGGTGTCCGAGGGCATTCACGACAGTTCGGGCAAACCGATGGCGGCACTCTTGGCCAAAGACCTGGAGCACGACGCGCACGGCAATGTGCAGCTCTCCGGCAGCGGTGCGCTGGCCGATCTGTTGTGCGAAGAAATCAAGAGCAAGCTGGGCATCAAGCGGGTGCGCGGCGACACGCTCGGTTATTTGCAGCGCTCGTTCATTGGCTGTGTGTCGGATGTGGACCAGCGCGAAGCGCGCGAGGTGGGCGAAAAGGCGGTGCAGTTCGCCATGTGGGGTAAGCAAGACGGCTCGGTGGCCATCAAGCGCACCGGCTTTTACTCGGTGGACTACGAACTGCTGCCGATTCAGGCCGTGGCCGGCAAGACCCGGACCATGGAAGACCACTTCATCACGCCTTCAGGCACCGACGTGACCGATGCCTTCCGGCTGTACCTGCGTCCGTTGCTGGGCTCGGGCATGCCAGACGCCTACCGGTTGCGCACCAACCCCGTCGCCAAGGTACTGCACCCCAATTAGTGTGACCAGGCGGGATCGGGCATCCAGGAGTCCAGCCACAGCGGCAGCGCGCGCGCTGGCAGCGGTCTTGAAATACCGTAGCCCTGGGCCAGTTCACAACCCAGGCGCAACAGGCGCTCGCCGTGCAGGGCTGTTTCCACGCCTTCGGCGATAACCCTGCGGTGAAATGCCGCGGCCAACCCGATAACGCCCTTCACGATGGCCAGATCGGCGTCGTCCTCGAGCATGTCGCGCACAAAGCTCTGGTCGATCTTGAGCAACTCGGCCGGCAAGCGGCGCAGATAAGTCAGTGACGAATAGCCGGTGCCGAAGTCGTCCAGTGCAAAGGTCACCCCCAATGTCTGGCAGGCTGCCATCACGCCCGACACCTGGGCAATGTCTTCCAGCGCGCTGGTTTCCAGAACTTCAAGTTCCAGATCCTGCGCCGGCACCTGCGGAAACTGTGCCATCAGTTCGGCCAGTCGCGCAACAAAGTCGCCGGCCTGCAACTGCATGGCGCTGATGTTCACGCTTACGGGTAAGCGCAGGCCCTGGCCGCGCCACTGGGCCATCTGCGCCAGTGCGGTGGAAATGACCCACTCGCCCAGCGCAATACAGACCGGGTGACCTTCAATCAGCGGCAGGAACAGGCCTGGCGCCAGCAGTCCGCGCTCTGGATGCTGCCACCGGATCAGCGCCTCGGCACCGACGACGGTGCCCGTTCGCATATTGACTTTGGGCTGGTAGTACAAAACAAATTCGTCGCGTTCGATCGCCTGCAACACGTGCTGCACGTTCTCGCGCTGGGTCCGCTGCGTTTCGTCCTGGGAAACGTCAAACAGCTGGTAGCAGTTTTTGCCCGCCAGTTTGGCCAGCACCATGGCCTGGTCGGCGTGCCGTATCAGTTGGTCGGCATCGGCGTTGTCCTGCGGGTAGACCGTGACCCCGATGCTGGCCGACACCCGCACCTCGGTTGCGTTGAGCACCACCGGGTGCGCCACAGCGCGCAACACCCGGGCCAACACCACTTCGACCTCCTGCACACTCTCCAGGTCTACCAGCAGCATCACAAATTCATCGCCACCAAAGCGCGCCAGTGTGTCACCCTCGCGCAGCACCAGCTTGACCTGGTGCGCCACCAGCTTGAGCAACTCGTCCCCGGCGGCGTGGCCAAAGCTGTCATTCACCGACTTGAAACCGTCAATGTCAAAGTAGGCCACTGCCAGCGGATGCTTCTGGCGCTGGCTGTGGGCAATGGCCTGTTGCAGCCGGTCCAGCAGCAGCGACCGGTTGGGCAGCGCGGTCAGTGGGTCAAAGTGGGTGATCTGCTCGAGCTGGCGCTGGTGGTCTTTCACCGCAGTGATGTCGTTGAGCAGTGCCACATAGTGCAGCGGCTTGCCATCGGCATCGGGCACCAGGCTGATACTTTGCACACAGGCATAGTCATGGCCAGCCTTGTGGCGGTTCCACATTTCTCCCACCCAGAAACCCTGCGCCTTCAGGGTTTGCCACATGGTGGTGTAGTGCTCGGGGTCTTGCCGTTGCGACTTCAGGATGCGCGGATTCTGCCCCAGCGCTTCCTCACGGCTATAGCCGGTGATATTGGTAAACGCTGCGTTCACTTCAATGATCTGGTTGGCAGCATTGGTAATGATGATCGCCTCCTGCGTGTGGGTGAACACACTCGCCGCCAGTTGCAGCCGGGTCTCCGTCTGTTTGCGCTCGGCGATATCGCGTGTCAGCAACATCTCGCTGCGGCGCAAACTGCGGCTCTGGCGCCATAGCCACGCGCTGCTGGTGAGTAGCAGCAGGAACAGCACGGCGGTGGCAGAAATCCACAGCTTGAACTTTCTCCAGATGTCCCACACCGAAAGCTCGGGCGCCGAGGCGTAGGGCGGTACGCGCAGGCGCCGCAGCAATTCGTCGACACCGTCATAGTTGGCGGTGTTGGTAAATCCGTGCAACCCCGCCTGGCGCGCCGCAATGTGGTCAGGCCCGAGCGACAGCAATGCCACCGTCAGCTGCCGGGCGGTATCTTCGTCCACATGCGGCAGCACCGCCAGGGGCCACTCCGGGTAGAGACGGGTGGAGACGGCAAATGGGAAAGACGGCAGGTTCTGCCGGTTGATCACCTTGACGCGGTTGAGGTCGAGTTTGCCTTCGCGTGCCAGTGCCTCCATCAGTCCGCTGCGCACAAACCCGACGTCCGCCTTGCCATCGAGTACCGCTTCAAGTACACGGTCGTGCGGCAAGCCGGTGATGTTCAGCTCCGTGCGCTGTGGCAAACCCACGCCAGCCTCGAGCAACTCGAACGCCTGCATCTGGTAGCCACCCAAAGAGAAGGTGTCGGTCACTGCAATGCGCTTGCCACTCAGATCGGCCAGTGCATTGATATTGCTGGCGTCACTGCGGGCGA
>CAJBVC010000744.1 GCA_903958915.1 uncultured beta proteobacterium | reverse complement strand
GCAGCCCGCGTTCACCATAACGCGCGGCGAAATAGGGAAAACGGTGCCAGCAGATATCACCGGCCCGAATCGAGGCCTGCACCTCTCGTGCATCGGCCGGCACGGGATGCCGGCCGGCTTCCGGATTGATGGAAGCTGCAAGATAGGCCCTGGACTCATTCTGGAAAGGGTACAAGGCGCGAAACAGCGCCTCCAGACGGGCAAATAGGTCATTGGCCGCCTGCGCAATTTGTCCCCGATCTTCGGCGTCCAGTGCAAGCGAATTCATGCGGTGCGAATAGTCAGCCCAATGGGAGCGCGCAGCCGTTCCATAGTTATGCAGATAGGCCATACCTTCATCGCCCACCAGCAAAAGGGCGCGCGCAACCAGCGGCTGCACGACAGCGGCGCCCAAGGTGGAGCCCTCCAGAACATATAGCCACCCCAGTAGGGCCAGCGGCGTCTCCAAGGATTGCTGACGCAGGGTGCCGATTGTCTGCAGCGTCACATCGACAGCCTCCTTCAGGTCTGCCACAGTGCGCGGCTCAAAATACTGCAGGTCCTGGCGCAGAAATGGCAGCTTGCGCATGTCGGCACGCCAGACCGACTGGACTCGATCATCAAGACTGTCCACCGTCACCTGTTCTACCACTGCGTGTATTGCCAACAAAGCCCGCAGTTGCCCTACATAGGATTCCAGCGGCAATTGGCATCCCGCCAATGCCGCAAAGAAGGGGGCCGTCTGGAGGCTGGCATGCGCGGTAAACGTGGCCGCCTTGAGTGTCTCCATCAAAGTCAGCTGCTGTCCAAACAGGGGTGCTTGCATCGCGGCCTTTCTTCGCTGCTTTGCCTTCCAAAGGACAAATCGTGCGTTGCCCCAGTGCTGCGGCCTAGTTTAGACGATGTGATTGGTCTGACAACAAGGAATTGGCTGGAAATATTTATGCCAAATCAGCCTCCAGCGCCCGCAGAGCAAGCGTAGATAGCTACTGAATAGATAGCAAACCAGATGCCAAAAGAGCGTACTTTGACTCCCGGCGTCGATAATGCAGGTATGACTGTCTTCTCTACCTTGCCTCTCTCGCCCGCCGTGCTGGCAAATCTGCAGCAACTCGGTTACCTGGAGATGACGCCCATCCAGGCGGCCAGTCTGCCCGTCGCGCTGGCCGGCAAAGACCTGATTGCCCAAGCCCAGACTGGTAGTGGCAAGACTGCAGCCTTTGCGCTGGCCATGCTGGCCAAACTCAACCCGCGCTGGTTCGCGGTGCAGGCGCTGGTGCTGTGTCCCACACGGGAACTGGCAGACCAGGTGACCGGCGAAATTCGGCGTCTGGCGCGCGCTGAGGAAAACATCAAGGTAGTCACGCTGTGTGGTGGTGTCGCGCTGCGCGGCCAGCGGGCCTCCCTGGAGCATGGCGCGCACGTGGTGGTGGGTACACCCGGACGGGTGATGGACCATCTGGCGCGCGGCTATCTCACGCTCGAAGGCCTCAACACCCTCGTGCTGGATGAAGCCGATCGCATGCTGGATATGGGTTTTTTCGACGACATCGCGACAGTGGCAAAACAATGCCCTGCCGACCGGCAGACCTTGCTGTTCTCAGCCACCTACCCAGACGGCATCGAGAAACTGGCGCGCCAGTTCATGCGCGAGCCGCAGCGCGTGGAGGTGGCCTCCAGCAAGTCAGAAGGCCAGATTGAGCAACGCTTTTATGAAGTGACCCGCAGCAACCGCTTGCAGGCGGTGGGTCAGTTGCTGCGGCACTTTCGACCCATCAGCACACTGGCGTTTTGCAACACCAAACAGCAGTGCAAAGACCTGGTGACGCTGTTGCAGACCGAGGGATTCCATGCGCTGGCGCTTTTCGGTGAACTGGAGCAGCGCGAGCGGGATCTCGTGCTGGCGCAATTTGCCAACCGCAGTTGTTCGGTGCTGGTGGCCACCGATGTGGCGTCGCGCGGGCTGGATATCGACCAGTTGGAGGCGGTGATCAACGTCGACACCACGCCCGACCCTGAAGTGCACGTGCACCGCATCGGCCGTACCGGGCGCGCGGGGGCCTCCGGGCTGGCGCTCACCCTTGCGAGCCTGCAGGAGATGGGCTCCGTGGGCAAGATCGAGCAGTACCAGAAACAGCCTTCAACTTGGTACCCCTTGGACCAGCTTGCACCCACCAGCAATGCCCCCCTGTTGCCGCCGATGGTGACCTTGCAAATTCTGGGTGGGCGCAAAGAGAAGATTCGCCCGGGCGATGTGTTGGGCGCACTGACCAGCACCGAAGGCGGCGCAGCCTACACGCGTGAACAGATTGGGAAAATTCAGGTCACCGAGTTCTGCACTTTTGTTGCCGTAACGCGTGACATTGCCGAAGCCGCCTGCGCCAAGCTCAACAACGGCAAGGTCAAGGGTAAGAACGTGCGAGCTCGCACACTGTAGGGCAAATTCCTACAGGGTTTCCATCCATTCGCCGACTACACTTTTTTTGTGCGAAAGCTAAAGTTGCTACAAGCCCTCACACAGGGACCCACCAGCAACCGGAGAACCACCATGAACGCAGCCGCCCTCGCACTGAACCCCTTCACCCTGATGATGGAGCCTGAACTGGTTTTGCAAACCATGGAGCGTTCCCAGCAGTTGCGCGGATTGCGTCGCCATAAGCTGCGCCCCCTGGACAAACCCCTCATTCCCTACACCAGCGCCGCACTGGCCGCGCGCGCGGCCTATGATGCAGCCATTGATGCTGAAGACTTTGAGGCCCAAGCCGAGTCCTACCTGAACTAAGGGTTCGTTCACAATTAACATGCACATTTGGCGACCCAGCCTTGGGCGCACTGCGTCGTTGCAAATCGTTTGTGCAGCAGAGCTGCACGGCACGCTTTGCGCCTCGCATTGCATCCCAAATCTGACTGCCAAATGTACAGCTTATTCATGAACGAGCCCTGATGCGAACCCTATACCGCGAGTTTGAAACGCAAGCGCAGATTGATGCGCAGTACAACCCTTCGCTCTCGCTCGCGGCGGATGACAACCCGATGCTGCACTATGCGCGCACGGCCGAGCGCGCTAGAGCCCAGCTTCACGGTGTTCTCGACATTCACTTTGGGCCGACGCTCGCCGAGACACTCGATATTTTCCCGGCCAGCCAGCCCAACGCCCCGGTCTTCATTTTTCTCCATGGAGGCTATTGGCGGGCACTCTCCAGCAAGGATTTCAGTGGTATCGCCTTGGGCTTGCACGCGCAGGGCATCACCACGGTGGTCGTCAACTATGCCTTGTGCCCCGTGGCCACCATCGACGAAATCGTGCGCCAGTGCCGTGCGGCCTGCGCCTGGGTATTTCGCCATATCGCCGAGCATGGCGGCAACCCGCTCAGGGTGGCGATCGGCGGCCATTCTGCGGGCGGCCATCTCACAGCGATGTGCCTGCAAACACCGTGGGAACGCGACTATGGTTTGCCGCAGGATCCGTTTGCTGCGGCCGTTTTGGTCAGCGGCCTGTATGACCTGGCACCATTGCGTTACAGCTATTTGCAGCCAATGATCCAGTTAGACGAGGGCACCATCGCGCGCAATTCACCGGCGTCCGGTGCGCG
>CAJBVC010000743.1 GCA_903958915.1 uncultured beta proteobacterium | reverse complement strand
ATTGCCTATGTTTTTTCCTATGTGGATCGGTCGATCCTGGGCCTTTTGATCGAACCGATCAAGGCGGATATTCATTTGACCGATGAACAGATTGGCTACCTGATTGGCCCGGCATTCGCGTTGTTTTACGCCACCATGGGACTGCCGCTGGGCTGGCTGGCGGATCGTAAGCGGCGCACCTGGATAGTCGCTGCTGGAGTCGGGCTGTGGTCATTGGCCACGGCAGCTTCCGGGCTCGCCCGCAGCTTTGGTGCATTGTTTGTCGCACGCATGAGCGTTGGCATTGGCGAAGCAACCTTGAGCCCGTGTGCGATGTCGATGATCGGCGACAGTTTCCCCCCCGAGCGACGAGGCAAACCGGTGGCTTTCTATTCGGCCGCTTTGGGGCTGGGAGCAGGTATCGCTTCCTTGATCGGCGCGGCGGTGCTGACCTGGGCAAAAACCTCCGAAGGAATCACTTTGCCGCTCATTGGTGCGGTGAAGCCCTGGCAGTTTGCGTTCTTTGTCGTGGGCCTGCCCGGGGTACTGATCGCAGTGGCCATGCTGTTTGTGCCAGAACCTCCCCGGCAGGGATTCAAAACCGCAAATGGCCCGGTGGCTGCCGGTTTTGCCAATGGCCTGGGTTATGTCAAGGATCACATCTGGGCTTTTCTCGGTCTGTTTTCCATGGTGTGCGTGATGACCATCACCGCTTACAGTCACGGCTTCCTGGCGAGCGCTTTTGTTCGGAAATTTGCCTGGGAAGTGAAGGATTTTGCGCTCGTGAATGGTTTGATGACACTGGCAATTGGCCCAATCACCGTATGGAGTGTGGGCGTGTTTTGCGACCGCTGGCGCAATGCTGGACAAACCGATGCACCTTTTCGCCTGCTGGCGATGGGCTTTGTGCTCATGGTGGGTAGTTCGTCGGCGGCACTATTAATGCCCTCTCCAACATTGGCTTTTGTGCTGCTGGGTTTGAGTACCATGGGCATTGGGACGGTCACTGCAACCGGCATTATTTCGTTGCTTGACATCACGCCATCCCCCGTGCGAGGGCAGCTGGTAGCGCTGTATTACATGGTCATCAGCATCGCCGGCTTGGGGCTGGGCCCCACTTCGGTGGGCTGGCTTTCCACCCGAATCTTTGGCGAGTCTCAACTGCACCTCGCTGTGGCGGCGGTTCCAGTGATTTATGGTGTGATTCCGTTACTACTGATTCCCTTGATTCGCCGCCAATACCTCGCCCAGTTGCAAATCACGAACCAACAAACCTAATGGTTATCGATCTCAAAAAGTCGAAATGAGTTCGCTGCAACTCTTTCGCCCCGCCCGCTTTGGACCCTCCTCGGGGCACTCCGACCTTGGTAGCTTGCGCCGACGAGACTAAATGCGAGACACGGCAACAAGCTTCGGAACCTTTCGCACCTTGAAGGCAACGCACCCATGTTAGCCTTGTGCTACCTGCGATGCGCCTGTCTGGGAATCGTATTTGGCTAAATGAGCCCATCCCCTTGAAATGTTGCGCGTGAAATCCCACCAGTTGAAAACTTTCGGCTCACACCACCTAAAAGGTGGCATGCTAATCAGACCATCCTTAACCGCTCGAAACCCTGCTCAAAATCGCTGATCAAATCTTCGACATCTTCTAGTCCAGCGTGAATACGCAGAGTGGCTTCCATGGGTTCATCCTGAAGGCGGTTGGCTACAATCCCGGTGCGCATTGGCAGAATGAGGCTTTCATAGCCGCCCCAGCTATAACCCAGTGAGAAGTGATTCATTCCGTCTAGCATGGCCTCGAGTCTCGCCATAGTGCAGGGCCTAAGAACAATACCAAACAGTCCGCAAGCGCCTGAAAAATCCCGTTTCCAGATCTCATACCCCGGGTCGGGGGGCAGGGCCGGATGCATAACCCGGGCTACTTCGGGGCAATTTTTTAGCCAGTTTGCTAGCGTTATGCCGTTTTCCATATGTTGGCGCAAGCGCACCGACAGAGTGCGCAATCCACGCAAACCCAAGTATGCCTCCTCCGAGCCCAAGCAAAAACCAAACTTTGCAGCACAATCCTTGACACGAAGGAAATTCTCCCGATTCGAAACCGTAATCGTACCCAGCATTGCATCTGAATGACCGACGATATATTTCGTGCCCGCCTGTATTGAGATATCAACACCCATCTGGAGCGGCTTGAAGAACAGCGGGGTGGCCCAGGAGTTGTCCAGCATTACCACGCAATTGTTGCTATGAGCCACCTCGACAATGGCCGGTATATCTTGGACTTCAAACGTATTGGAGCCCGGCGATTCACAGAAAATGACTCTGGTGTTAGTGCGGATAAGAGAAGCGATATCCTTTCCCAGCAATGGGTTGTAAAAAGTCGTTTCGATACCAAATCCCGGCAGTATCGCCTCACAAAAATCTCTGACAGCATGGTAGGCGGCATTCGTCATCAATAGATGATCGCCAGCACGCAAAAAGGCTAATAATGAAATGGTGATGGCTGCAACACCGGATGGTGTGGCAACGCAGTGAGAGCCTCCTTCCAACTCGGCGATGGCTTCCTCCAGTGCCGCTGTGGTGGGTGTGCCTAGGCGACCGTAGAGGGTTTCGTCGTACTTATTTTCATTGGTGACGCTCAGCAGTTTTTTAACGGTGGGAAATATTATTGTCGAAAAACGATAGACAGGCGGATTGACAGCACCGTGACATTTTTCGGGGTGTCTGCCGGCTTTGATGATTTTGGTATCCTGTTTCATCTTTATCGATTTACCGTTTAAGGAGGCCGACTCTGAAGTGCAAAAGCGGTATGCAACAAGTGTATGGTTGGCTCAATTGCAAATCACAAACCAAACACCGTAATGGTTTGTTTACTTCTAAAACCCGAAATGGGTCCGCTCTGATTTTTGCGCCACACCGGCCTGGAACCATCCCAGGTTCATGCCGATGGTGGTTGCTTGCGCATTGGCCCAAACGTATGTCTTGGACTTATGCGTTTCGCGGTCGAGCAAGGTGAACTTGAGTACCGGCTTGCGCGTATTCTGGTAGGTCAGGATCGCAAGCTCGAGCATATAGGGCGAAGGCGTGCCATCTTCGTACAGCACGGTCATGCGCTGGCCTTCGCTGTGCAGCAGGTATTTGGCCGTGAAATTGGTTTTCTTGTCATCTTCTGCCGCACCAGGCCCGGCCAGCTTGAACCAGACCCAACCTTCAAAATACCGGACTTTGCGGTTGCGGCTGGGAATGTTGTCCGCGTTTCCAAACACGCGTTGACCTGATTCGTCGTGCGCCTGGTCGTTGATCAAAAGCTCCTGCTCCGTCAGCCGCAATGTATCGTTGACAAAGATGCGCTTGCCCGAACGTGTGGAAACAAAGTTGCACCGGTCGGCGGGCATGCTGGCATTGAAGGCCTGCTCTTTGGCATCGAACCTCCAATAGACCTCGCAACCAGGCATCGGCTTCAAGTCGGGTGGCGTCAACTCGGCCAAAAGTGTCGGCTTGCGGTGGGCATCAACAAAGCGTTTCTCATCGTTGAGTGTGAAGATGTCCAGGCGAATCGCGCCTTGGGCAGGGTCACTGGTGAAGCGATAGATTCGCTGGCGAAAGACCTTGTTCAGTTCGCCGCCACGCGACTGCTGCACATAAAACAGGTTTTCACCGATTTTGGGTGCCACAACCGGCGTAAAGATGTGATGCAGGTGTTCTGTCGCAGCCACCTTGGCAGTTATCTTGGGATCTTCCGCGTCGATCTTCTGCTGCCAGACCTGCTCGTTGTTGTTCCATTCGCCCCCAAACCATGACAAGAAGCGACTCAAGTCTTGATCCGCAGGCGTTTGCGCCTGAACTGTGCCCAAGAAACCACAAACAACGCACAGCACCAGTCGCGCACGCCATTGGAGTAATTTTGTCAACATGTCACATTCCCTCCCCACACTGAATAACAACTTCAATCGCAACGTTCGGGCAATTTTCCGGCCTTCTTGAGCTTGGCGTAGTAACTCCAACTGGTCTCATTGGGCTGATAGAACGTCTCCGGAGCGGTCACATAGGTCGGGTAGTTCTTCCTGGTGTATTCCTTGATCTGAGCAGGAAGTTCCTCAAACGAGGCGTACTTTCTACCTTGGCCGCTATAAATAAGATAGCCTGGCTTGTTGCCCATCTTCATCCAGGGCAGCCAGGGGCCAGTGCGGAACCACGAATAGTGAACCGGTGTTGATCGCTGCGTGTCCGACGTGAGGTCGGCCGTATTGGTAAAGAACACGAA
Organism: uncultured beta proteobacterium; assembly: GCA_903958915.1. Lineage (GTDB taxonomy): Bacteria > Pseudomonadota > Gammaproteobacteria > Burkholderiales > Burkholderiaceae_C > Allorhodoferax. The sequence goes on along the minus strand of CAJBVC010000743.1, from coordinate 12,644 downwards.
GTGCTCGGAAGCCAGATACGTGGGGCCGGTGGACTCTTCCGGATGCTCGGCAGGCGGGAGAGCATTGGGGTAGGCCAGTGGAATATCCCAGCGCAAGGAAGTGATTTCACCCATCTGGTTAAACGGCGCAAAGTTGTTGGGGCCGTCTTTCGGGGGCATCGGAAATTTGTTACTGACGGGATCATTGGCAACATGGACCACACACACCTTCTTGCCGTTGAAAGGATTGTTCCAGCTCTCGATGATGCTACCGGTCTTGAGGTCCTGGTAATAGGACACTTCACGCGTCACCCACTCATAGCTGCCATCAGGCTTGGCGATCATGCGGCCCGCGTTGTAGCCTTGCGTGCGCAGGATCGGCTTGGCACGTTCGCCCGGCATCACGGCAAGAATCGTGACTGACCAGTCCTTGAAAACCGGTTTGCCGTCGAGGTCTCCCACGACCCGAATCATGGATTTGAAGGCATCCTCGTTCTTGCTCAGATCGAGCGCAGCAACCGGGTTGATAGCCACGCAAAGCGAGGCAGCCAGGGCGAGAGGCACTTGGCGCAGGTTGGATTTGATCAGCATGGGGGTTTCCTTGAAGAAATGGGTTAACCAGCTTGGCCGCTGCCCGGCATTGAAGTCAGAAGGCAGGGCCTACACAATGCGCTGGCCGGTGGAACATCGAGGGCATCAAGCAAGACGCTTGCCAAGCATCAACGGCCGGCGATTACCCACGGAGAATGCATTTGAGGAGGTTGGCATGGCCCCGATGAAACGCAAAGCGAACGGAATGAAACAAGCATGGAACATGGGCGCCCTTATGCCAGGGGTTCGTAGAACTCGATCCAGGCCCCACCCGGTGCACGCACGGCCAGCATACGCACATCGCCGTACGGTGCCAGAGAGGTGACCACGACGGGCATGACCGGTGCGCAGCGGTGCTCGGTCAGGTGTTGCGCCAGCGCCTCAATTCCTTGCACAGGGAATCGAAGACTCGCCATGCCGAAATTGGGCGGTCGACAGGTCTCAGACCAATCTAACCCCTGCGCCCCGGGGACACGAACAATTTCGATTGATCCGTCATTGCGACCTTCGGGGTGCAGAATGTGCAGTCGGAGCCCGACCTGCGACGACAGGTTCGCTGGCACGCCAAACACATTCGGTCCCGGTGGAAAGTGCGCGAGATCAAACGACACGTAGTTCTTGAACCCCAGCGTGCCACTCCAGAACTGCTGCGCTGCTTCAAGGTCGTCAACCATCAGGCTGGAATTGAAAACCGGACCAAGCCCATTGAGGTGCGACGTGCCGGTCAGTGGTGGTGCCACCCGCTCGATGAGCGCCAGTCGAACATTGTCGGGGCCACGCACCAGCCACTCCTTGACCGTCACGCTGCCAAAGTCCCATTGAACTGGAGGCGAGGCACCGCTCCACTGCAGATCTCGCAACGCGGCGGACTGTTTCTGCATATCGAGCACGCGCACATTAAGGTCAAAAATTCCGCCCACATCCCAGCATTGATCATCGGGGCGCATGTCGGATTGCACGCCGGCATTTTCCAGCTGAACCAGTCGAACGAAACCGCTTTGCAGACCGGGGTGCCCTAGCAACCATTCTTCCCCGCGGGCCTCGGGCACGCCCCACCCGCACAGCAAACGGTAATCGATGGTGCCGTGGTGGCGCACCTCCCAACCACCAACCCCGCTCCAGCAGGCGAGATGGGGGGTTGCTGAGCGGACAATCACCACCGCTTCGGTAAACCCACTCAGCTGATACTTTGGACTCATGCGTTACACCTTTCCAGATTGCCAATAGACCACCATCAGCTGCGAAGAAAATCTTAACGTGCGGTGGTCTGCGACTTGAGAAATGCGAGCAGCGCCTTAGTTTCCGTCTCAGTCAACGTGTTGACGTAAGTCATCGATGTTCCAGGAACCAGAGATGCCGGGTCATGAACCCAGCGTTTGAGGGTGGCATCGTCCCAGGTCAACCCCGCCTTGCGCAGTGCCTCGCTGTAAGCAAAGCCGGGCACTTGCGCCGCAACCTTGCCAAGGGTTCCACGCAGATTCGGGCCGACCTTGCCGGGCTCATCGGCTTGTATGGCGTGGCAAGCTGCACATCGCAAGAACGCAATGCGTCCACGCTGCACGTCGTTTGCCCCTGCCGCAAACGCCGAACTGCCAATCAAACCCATCAATACCGCACACAGGAATCTATCAATCATTTCGCGCACTCCAGCAGACTTCACAACAGGCCAAGGATCTCGGTAGCAGCGCGTTCCCCTGACTCCATCGCTGCTTCCATACCACGAATGGCACGCCCGGTGTGTTCGCCAGCAAAGTGCAGTCGGCCATGGGGCACACCCAATACCTGTGCATAGCGCGAAATCTGTCCCGGTCGCCAGTTCGCCCAGGTGCCGCCTGCGAGCGCCGACTGCTGCCACGCAACGCGACGTGCCAGGCGGACGGCACCGCGCGATGACGGGTAGACCCTGGTCAATTCATTCATCAACCGATCCTGCGCATCGGCATCCGTCAATGCATCCCAACCGGCAGTACCTGCTCCGTTGATCCAGACGGTGAGGCTCTCGGCTTTTCCGTTGCCTTTTTCGTCTTGCGGGAAGATGCGTTCGATCGGGCCATCCGACCACAGGTAGGGCGAGAGCCCTTCCGCTTCCCAGAAGGGCTTGAGGACCTCCAGATGGAACTGGGTCACCTGCCCGTAGGCCAGTTGTTGCACTGCCTCAGCGTGGCGGTCCGGCAGACCCGGGAGAAAGTGGATATTGCGCATGGTTGGTAGTGGTAGCGCGCAGACCACAAACCGCGCCTTGTGCTGACTGCCGTCGGCGCATTGCACCATTACCCCTTTAGCCCCAACGTTCACCGCAGTGACCCGACTCTTCATCCGGACTTCGCCTTTGAGCGCCTTGGCCATGGCTTGCGGCAAGCGCTGGTTGCCACCGACAACGTTTTGCACCGGTCCCTTGATCTTCATGACTTCGCCGATGTTGGTTTGCACGTAGTACAAATTGAGAAGCGACGTATCGGCCAGTGTCTCTCCATAGCCATTGTTGACTTCGAGTAAGTGCACAACGGTAGCGGACAACCCGCGGGCTTTGAGTTCGCCCGATACGGGCACGTCAAACTGGAAGTTGATGGGGTCGGCCCAGGCCGCAATGTTCTTGAGCGGACTGCTTCCTGCCAGTCTGGCCAGTGCCCGGTCTGGCGGCATACCACGCAGCGCTTCAGGAAACGGATTGTCCGCAGACCGCGTCCACGCATCACGTGTCAGACGCTTGCCGTTGATGAAATACACCATGCTCTCATCCTTGAGCAAGGGTGATCGGGCACTGGTCTCCAATTGGAGTCCGAGCTGCCGGGCGGTGTCGACCACGCGCGCGTATGCCGCTCCGATTTGGCTGCCCCCGGCTTCGGGCCGCCCTGGCACATCGTCCAGTGTGAGCAGTCGACCCCCAATGCGGTCACTGGCCTCGAGAACGCGCACCTGCAGGCCGAACTGCTCGAGCAGCCGCGCGGCGTTCAGCCCGGCAAGGCCGGCGCCGAGAACTACAACATCCGGATCCTGCGCGGCCCACAGCGGTCGGAAACTGGTGGCGCCGACGATAGCGGCTCCGGTCTTCAGCAGATTACGTCTTTGCAGATCGGTCATGGCTGTGACTCCCCCATAGTAAAAGCGGTATTGAACAAACCCAGCGCGCCGGGGTTGATCAACCCTGCAGGGTCCAGAGCGCGCTTGATCTGGCGCACAAGCACCGCATTTGCCGGACTGATCTGCTCCAAGTAGGGGTAGGCGCGGCCAATCTGGAAATTGACAGCTCCGTGTCGCGCCAGGATGCGCGCGGTATCGCTCCACAGCGTCAGCACAAACGTGCGGATGTCGGGGCGGTTCTGGCGCTTTGCCCATTCACCCGGTGGATCGCTCAACTCGGTGGCCTGCACGTGCAGTGCGGTGACTTCGTCGTACCAGTAGAAGCAGGGCTCATACAGCACGCCATTGGGAACATTGGTAGTCAACGGGGAATACAGCACACCGAACTGGTCAAGTTCGGCCTGACGTGCTGAAATCATGGCCTCTACTTCAGCGACTGCGGCCTGGATGTACCCCAGTGGCACGATGCCATGAATAGGCACCCAGCGCTGCCCATCGATTCCAAGTGCCGAGCGCAGCGGCGGGAATGGTCGGCCACGCAGGCCCTTGGGTACCACTGGCGGCAGCACCTTGCCGCCATTTTTCAGGGCGAACGTCTCAATTTTGCGGATCTGCCGATCGGTATCAGCTTCTTCATCACCTTCGACCGTCAGGTGCAGCGAGTAAGCAGCATTCTCAAGCTCTGAAGTGCCCGCCAATGCCATGCCGGCCACATCCTTGAGCCCAGACAACAATGTCTTTCCACCCTTGATCACGCCCAGTGCGGTCTTGGCTGCGTCGCCGAGTTTCTTTCCAGTTTGCGCCGAGTTGCGTGCCTTGTAGGCGTCGATGCCAAAGGCCTCATTGCCAAGCCCTGAACGCGCCAGATCGATCTGTGTGGCGATCATCGACGCAAAATCGGGGAATGCCAAGGAGGCATAACCGATAGCCTCAGGCTGCGCAATCAGCCTCAGGCTGACTGCCACCTTGATGCCAAAGGCACCCACGTCGCCAATGAACAGGCCCGTCAAATCCGGCCCGCCCCAGCGCGTGAAGGGAATCCCGTTATTGCGACCGGCGCCGCCCGTTACCAGGCGCGTGCCATCGCCCAGCACCACATCCACACTCAGCACCGACTCCGCCGCACTGCCGTAGCGGACCGATCCGAAAAACACACTGTTCTGCGACACGGTCCCCCCTACCGTTGCCAATAGCCCCGAAAGCGGACCCCAGTAGGGCGATCGCAAGCCTGTTCCAACCAACGCCTCGTGCAGGGCTGCCCAGGTGCAACCTGCCTCCACGGTGACGAAACGGTTTTCTTCGTCAATCTGGAGCACCCGGTTCAAGCCGCGCAGATCCAGCAACACGGCACCCTCGTGATCTGCCACATATCCACCGGTGTACGACATGCCGCCACCGCGCGGCACCACAGGGTGTCCGGCCCCGGTAGCTATCTTGACCGTCGTCTGCACCTGCTCGGCATTGGTTGGCACCACCACGCAGACAGGCGGCTTGCCGTACCAGAACAGGTCATGGGCAAAGTGCGCACGGTTGGCGGGATCATCCAGCACCTGCTGATTGCCAAGGACTTGTCGAAGCTGTTCGACGATGGGGATTGAGTTCATATTAGGGGTTCACGGTTATGAGGTTCATCAAAAATGATAGCTGCCTACGCAATCTGGATAAGCGGCGGAGGGCAAAATGGCTCAAGGAATCTGAAGCGAAAGTGTCTCACTGGGCCTGCAGTTCGATCCACTCGCCAGACGGTCCTTGAAACAGCGCCAACGCACTGTCGTCGTCCATTCGGTTCCATCGCGCGCCCGGCGGCAACGGCACTGTGCGGCTGGCAGAAAAGCTGACCATGGCCAGCCCGGCGGGTAATCCTGCCAACACCGCGCTGGTCGGTCCATGTTCAGGTACCTGATCGATTTCGATCAGCGATGCCCCCGCCAGTTGCAGAGTGGCCACCGGCCGTTGCCAGTCGGGGTCCAGCGCGAGCGCGGTGTTGAGCGCCGAAACGCGGGACTCAAAGCGTAAACCGGAGCTGCCATTCAGCGCCTCGTAAAAAAGCAGCGAAGTCTCTCGCTCGGCGCAACTCAACACCGGAATGAACAGGCGCTCAGCCGTATGGGTCGCAGGCATCGGCAACCGAAACGGCGGCACCGACCCACGCACTTCGGTGAGGTACAGCGTCTCGCCAGCAGGTCCTGCCACTTGCATTGCCACAATGGCGTCGCTGACCGACAGCGGGCGCGGTTCACCCAACACGGTAAAGCCGCTGTTGACAAGCCTGACTCCCAGCGCATACACGTCGCGCACCAGAACTTCCAGGGCCAGCCAGCCTCTCTGACGCATCGGGGCCGGCTTGACAATTCCTGGCACCTCAACGATGCGCATCCAGTGCGTCGAGACGTCCTGCGCATCGGCACCCAAGACAACCATGCGCCGTGCGCTCAAAGCCGGCTTTTCCCACGCAGCCGCCAGTGATGCAGGTAGCGGCATATCGCACACCACCTGCATATCCAGTCCATCGCAGTACGCAGAAATCATCGCGTCAGCGTCATCGGTGATGACGGTGCCACCAACAGAGTGATCGATATGAAAGGCAGCAGTGGAGGCTGTCATGGTTGCGGGATTTGTCGTGAAGGGTGTGCCGCGACAAACTCAAGCCGCATTGCAGCGTAGCGCTCGGGCATGGTCAGCGGCGTTTCAACTACCCTCAGGTTGGCGGGCAATGGTTGAGCCAACAGTGCGTCGATATGGCGCAACAGGACCGACCCCAACCATCGGAAGAGCGTTGTCGGCACCTTCAGCGCCTGCACGTTCTGCGCTCGCTCGTGTTCAAAAGCGGCCCGGTAGGCGCTGTCATAGTGCGGTCCGGCCGCCAAAAACTCCATGGCCAGCGTTTGCACCTCGGCAGGAGCTGGTATGCGCTGACTGATGCGATGCGCCTCGTCGTTCTGGAACCAGGGAAAGAACTGAGTCATTTGCTGAGCCATTTTCCAGGCGCGCTGCAAATGGCCGCCATCGGCGCAGGGGCTCAAATCGGGGAAGTAACCTTCCACGATACGCTGGCGCTCGGCAGGGTCAAAGTGCGCCGCGTTGTCCAGAAAAAGGTGGGCCACGTCGCCCGGGTGGGAATTGGCATAGGCAATTGCCAGTTGTGCACCGGTGGCCGACCCATACAGCATGAAGCGTGGTCCGGCCACCTCCAACAGCAAGGCGCGAAGACTGGGCAGGTAGTCGGCAATGCCTGCAGGCACTTCCGGTAAAGCGTCCGAGCCACCATAGCCAGGGGTGTCGGGCGCAACCAGATCAAAGTCATCCTGCAGCAACCGCATCATCGGCTCGAACATCGCGGAGTTGCGCGGTGACGGGTGCAACAAGACCAATGGCACGCCCCCGACCTTGCTCGTCTTGCGGAAGTGCAGGTAGGCGCCGTCTATCTGACGCAGGTGTCTCTCAATCATCAGAAGTTCCTACACAGACACCAGGAGTTTGCCAAACGCCCCACCCTGGTACAGCTTGACCAGCGCATCGGGAAAACTCGACAGGCCGGGTTCGATCACTTCACGTGTCGAGACTTTGCCCTCGCGCAGCCAGCCAGCCAGTTCGCGCACGGCCGCTGGCCATTGCGCTGCATAGTCAAACACGATCAAGCCGGTGAGGACGCCCCGCGCCGTCAGGATCTTCATGTAGTTTTTCGGACCGGCGTAGGCAGATTCGTTGTACTGTGACAGGGCGCCACAAATCACCACCCGCGCACCGCGCGCCAGGTTCAGCAACGCTGCGTCAAGCGTATCGCCCCCAACGTTGTCAAAATAGATGTGGACTCCGCCCGGCGCCAGGCGCTTCAAAGCGGCATCGGTGTCCTCGGTTTTGTAGTTAAACGCGGCGTCGAAACCGGCTTCCACCAGATAACGGCACTTTTCATCACTGCCGGCGCTGCCAATCACCCGGCAACCTTTAATCTTTGCAATTTGCCCGACGGTAGTGCCAACCACCCCTGCTGCGCCCGATACGAACACCACCTCGCCGGCGTGCGGCTGCCCCTTATCGAGCAACCCAAAATAGGCCGTCATACCGGGCATGCCCAGCACGCCAAGATGCAGCGACAAAGAACCGTCGGTCGGATCACAGCGTGCCAGGCCAACCCCATCACTGATGGCGTACTCCTGCGCACCAAGCAGTCCCGTTACCCACTGCCCCACCGAATATTCATCGTTTCTTGAGGCCACTACTTCGCCTGCTGCAAAACAGCGCACCGGTTCGTCAAATTCGACCCCACGGATGTAGGTGGTACCAGCGTTGAGCCAATAGCGGATCGCTGGATCAACTGACAAGAATTGGTTTTTCACCAGCAGTTGGCCCACCTGCAAATTGGGCACTTGGGCACTGTGCAATGCCATGTCATCAGGCTTGACCATGCCGACTGGACGGGCCGCAAGAACAATTTGTTGATTTATCACGAGGATCCTCAATAGCTGGTAAGTCGCTTGCCGTGTTACTTCACCAGTGCCAGCGACAACTGCGGGAACAGCACCACCACCACCAAACCAACAAACATCAGGCCAATGAAGGGAATCGCGGCCCGGCACAACAAACCGTAGTCTTCCTTGTAGACGTTGGCAGCGACCAGCAGATTCATTCCCATCGGGGGCGTCAAGTAATGCAACTCGAGGTTGACCATCATGATCAAGCCAAAATGCACGGGGTCCATACCGAGCTTGACAGCCACTGGCGTCAGAATTGGCGCAAAAATCAGGATGGCTGAACCAATGTCCATCAGGCAGCCCACGAGCATCAGCACAAAATTGGAGGCAATCAGGAAACTCGCCTGGCTGGTGAAATGGCCCGTGATCATGCCAACCAGCATTTCGGGCACGTGTTTGGCCGACAAAAATACATTCAGACTGACCGCCATGATCAGCATGGGAAACAATGCGCCCGACATTTGAACCGTGTCACTGGTAATGCGCACAATCTGTTTGAAGTTCAGGTTCTTGTACATGAGCGAATCAATCAGCAGGGCATAGACCACGGCCACTACGGCCGATTCGGTCGCGGTAAACCAGCCGGTATAGATGCCGCCCAGAATAATGACCGGAACCAAGAGCGCCCATATGCCGTCCTTGAAGGAGACCAGTATTTCCCGGGCATCCCAGGGCACGCCTTTCATGTGGCGGTTCATAAATACTGAGTAGGCCGCCAGCAGGAGCGCCAGGAAGATACCGGGCAGAATGCCTGCCTTGAACAGGTCGGTAATGGAGGTGTTCGTCATGATGCCGTAGAGGATCATGGGGATGCTCGGTGGAATGATGATGCCCAGCGTACCGCCAGCCATCAGCAACCCGATCGAGAATTTCTTGTCGTAACCGGCCTTAAGCATCGCCGGATACAGCACCCCGCCCACAGCCAACATGGTAACTGTCGACGAGCCGCAAATGGCGGCAAAAACTGCGCAAGACGCCACCGCTGCCAGCGCCAAACCACCTGGAATCGGTGAGGTGAGCGCCCGCATGACCCGCACCAGTCGCGTTGCAATGCTGCCATGCGACATCAGATTACCTGCCAGCATAAACAGCGGAATTGACAAAAAAATCTGGTTGTTGGCGTTCTGCCAGGCATCCAGAATGGTGTTGAGGTACTCGCCGTTGCTATAAAAATAGTAAAGACCAACCGACACCACCCCCAGCACCACCACCATGTACTGGCGCAAACCCAGCATCACCAGCACCGATGCGGCTAGTAGCAGGTTAATCTCGAGCGCACTCACTGTTTGATCTCCGCGACGAACTCTTTGATCATCGCTTCGTCGATTTCATCTTCCCCCCTGTGGCGCGGCGCGATATCAAGAAAGACTCCCCACAAGGTGTGGCGCAGTGCACCGATACAGAAAGCCACTAGCAGAATCAGCTGAAATGGCCAGACCGGCCACTGCATGACGGGGTCCGTTTCTGCAAGTTCGATGCTGTCCATCACCATGCGCACAGAGAACCAGCAAAAGACGGCGCAAAAAAGAGCGAAGCCCAAATGGGTCAAGCGATTAAGCACCTGATCTGCCCAAACTGGAGCGAGTCGATCAAATATGCGCGGACGCATGTGGGACGCCTGGCTGGAGGCGATGCCCATCCCAATGAACGACATAAACACGTTGGCATACACCGCTACCGGGGTAGCCCATAGTTTTCCACCCCCAAACAGACCCGGCAGTTCGCGACCGGTCACATCTGCGACCAGCGCACCTAGCATGACCACAAAGGCCAGGAAAGCCAGCCAGACTTCCAGCTTGGCCAAACGGTCAAGAAAACTGCGGGCGGTGTTCTTCACTGGCTACCCCACAGCATCCTTGGCCTAACGTTTGCCCGCAGCGTAATCATTTTTCCCGGTTTGAATCTCTGAAAACAGCTGCTGCGCATCGCCGCCAACGGTCTTGACCATCTGCGCTGGCACCTCCTGTGTTGCGCTACGCCACTGCTTGACTTCGTCGGCACTGGGCTTATAGACGCTCACACCCTTTTCCTTGAGGCTCTCTTCAACCCTGCCGGCAAACTCCCGCACTTCCTTTCGTACTGCTTCTGAGGAACCATAGCCGGCGCTGACGATCTTTTTATGCTCAGGCGTCAGTTTGTCATACCAGGCTTTGTTGCAAATCACCACCCCGGTGTCGTAGGCGTGGTGCGTCAGCGTGTAGTTGCGTGACACCTTTGACATCACGACGCTGTACACCACAACACCACTTTCTCCTCCCTTGATCAAGCCAGTTTGCAAAGCCGGCACCACCTCACCGATGGCCATCGGAACCACTTCCGCACCTACTGCCTTGAGCAGCATCTGGGACGCCTGTGACTGTGATGCACGCAACTTCACACCCTTCGCATCAGAGGGTGACTTGATAGGCTCGTTGCCAAAGACATTGGTCCAGCCGACGTCAACAAACTGAACCAACTCCACTCCCTTGGCTGCAAACAGCTTGCCCAGATGGGGACGGATATGTTTGTCATAAACATAGTCCAGTTCCTGCGTATCGTTCCACAAAAACGGAGCTTGCAAGATCGCAATTTCCGGCACAATGGTCGCAGCCCCCTGCATGGACGCCCCACTGCATTCAATGCGTCCACGGCGCAGGTTTCCCAGTGACGTGGCTTCGTTGGGCTCCTTCATGTTCAGATCGACGGCCAGCGACCCGGCGCTGTCCTTTTCGATTTTGGCCTTGAAGCGTAGCCATTGCGCTTCCCAAGGGCTGCCTGGCGGGGTGAACGAACCGGTACGCAGTTGCACTGGCTGGGCTGATGCGCCAGTGGTAAGGTTCAGGCACAGCATGCCGGAAATAGCCGCGATCAAAAGCCGTTGTTTTTGCATGGCGTTAGGTCAAAGTGGTGGGTGAATGGCGAAAAAAATAGCGCGTCAATTTGAACCACTGTTCCCGGTGCGGCTTAGCATTTCCAGCGCCTCGGATGTGCTAACCACGTCCCCGGTTTTGAGGCTGAGGTCACGAAGGTTGTAATGGTGGGCTTCCTGATCACGATCTCCGCAGGCGTCTTGCGCCACCACCACACGCAAATTGTTTTGCAGTGCATCCACGGCGCTCGCGCGAACACAGCCACTCGTAGAAAAACCGCATACCACCACCGAATCCACGCTGCGCGCGCTTAGCATGGATGCCAATGGCCCGGCAAAGAACGCACTCGGCACCGTCTTGCGCAACACTGGCTCACTGGCACTAGGGGCCACTCGTGGGTCAATTTCTGCCCATTGCCCCCCGGCCACCAGTTCATTCAGGACCGGCAGTTTTTCGCGAAATACACTGGCTTCGTCGGGTGTAGCGTACGCATTGGAAGTGAAGAAGATCGGCAGTTGGCGCCGTCTGAACTCTTCCAGCAGCCTGGCAATCATGGCAATGGCGGCAGAGCCATCGGTCCCCACTGGCGAGGCCGGGTCCGTGAAACCGCGGGTGGCATCGATAACCAACAGCGCAGGACTCCTGCCGAGTCCCACCGCCTTGCTTGAAAGAGCTGCCATGTTGGTTTTCAGGTAAGCGCAGGGCCGTCAGACGGCGCCCGCAACAGGTTGAAGCGACGCCTGCCTGTCAAGCCAGGCAGCGCTACGGCCACCGAGCTTGCGCTGTGTGAGATCTTCCGCAAGAGCGATGGCTGCACGCAACAGCCCCAGATCAATGCCCGTCTTGAATCCGCACTGCGTGGCCATCAGCACCAAGTCTTCGGTGGCCAAGTTGCCGGCAGCTCCCGGAGCGAACGGGCAACCTCCCATGCCACCCAGGCTGCTGTCAAATTTGCGGACCCCGGCGTCCATCGCAGCCCAGGCATTTGCCAAAGCAAAGCCTCGGGTGTCGTGAAAATGTCCAGACAGCCGATCGGCACCCCATTCGCGTACACAGCTTCCCAACAGTTTCGCTACCGCACGTGGGTTGGCAGCACCAATGGTGTCAGCAATGACCACCTCGTGCGCGCCCGCCTTTGCCATTTGTTGAACCAATGCCAGCACGGTGGCACACTCCACCGGCCCTTCAAAAGGACACTCAAATGCCACCGCAACATATGCCTTAGTGCGCATTCCCGCACCAACTGCTCCTCGCAGGGTTTCAGCACATGCAGCAATTGCCTGCGCCAGACTCATGTTGATGTTGCGCTGGTTCATGGTCTCGGTCGCCGACAACACCACAGCCACCTCGCGGACACCTGCGGCACGGGCACGCTCCAAGCCTCGTAAATTGGGGACCAAGGCCGAGTATGCGACCTGCGCCGCGTTTGGCAGCAAGGGGTACAACTCATCGGCATCTGCCATTTGGGGCACTGCCTTGGGCGAGACAAAGCTGGTAGCCTCGATCGACCGCACGCCTGCGGCCACCAACGCGTTGATCAATCGCAACTTGTCGGACCGAGCAACCAGCACCTTTTGATTCTGCAAGCCATCGCGCGGACCGACTTCGTTTACCACCAGGACTTCGTCCATCCGTTACGCTCCTTCTGTGCCCAAATTGCCGTCAACTAACT
>CAJBVC010000742.1 GCA_903958915.1 uncultured beta proteobacterium | reverse complement strand
GGCAAGCCCATCGCCACACCTTTTGGCGAGATTTACAGCAGCAACCTGACCCCCGATGTGCAGACAGGTCTGGGGCAGTGGACGGCGGATGATTTCTGGCACGCCCTGCATAACGGCATTTCAAGAGACGGGCGCCGCCTGTATCCGGCTTTTCCCTACACCAGCTACACCCGGGTGACCCGCGAAGACTCCGACGCACTTTTTACCTACCTGCGCACCCTGGCGCCTGTTTACCAGACCAGTCAAGTGCATGCCTTGCGCTGGCCGTATAGCGAACAGTGGGCGCTCAAGATCTGGCAGCGCCTCTTCTTTGCACCAGTTGATGCGACGTTGCCAGTGCCCACTAGTGGACCGTCCCAGGCCCCGCTATGGAAACGTGGCGAATACCTGGTCAATGGCTTGGGTCATTGTGGCGCCTGTCACACGCCGCGCAACCGGTTCGGCGGCGAGACGGCGGTGTTGCTGGGTGGTGCGCGCATTCCGGGACAGCAGGCCTATGCGCCGTCGCTGCGCGATCCGCAGGAGGCCGGCCTATCGCAGTGGAGTGCCCAGGAAATTGTGGCTTTGCTGCAGGCTGGTGTTGCGCCAAAGGGTAGTACCAGCGGCTTGATGTCCGAGGTGGTGCAGCACAGCACCCAGTACCTCACGGCAGCCGATGCCCAGGCCATGGCAGAGTACCTGCAGTCGCTGCCCACACAGGTTTCGTCCCCGGTGGATTTACGTTTCCAGGCACCCGACGCACAAGCATTCGCCCGACAGGGTGGCAAGATCTATGAGAAGCACTGCGCCGAATGCCATGGTGCGCAAGGCCAGGGGCGACCCGGCGCCTACCCGGCGCTGGCGGGCAGCCGGTTCGTGACGGCAGCGCAGACCGTCAACCTGGTACAGATCGTCCGCACAGGGGGTTTCACACCGAGCACTGCAGCCAACCCCCGTCCCTTTGGTATGCCGCCATTTCAGTTGCTGCTCAACGACCGCGAACTGGCCAGCGTGCTCACCTACATCCGCTCCGCGTGGGGCAACCGTGCCAGTGCGGTTTCGGAGTACGACGCAGGAAAACGGCCCTAAGTGGCTGCAGCGCTCGCCAATAAAGCGCAAGCAGCTACTAAAAAGGTAGCAAGTTGAGGCTGACCGACAAGCCTCCCAACGCGTCTGAGCGATCCACCGTCAGCGCCACGCGGTGCACTGCAGCGATGCGTTGGACGATCGACCACCCCAGTCCGCTGCCTGGCTCGGTGTTGCCCGTGACGCGAAAGAAGCGCTCTCCCAGCCTGGCAAGGTCGGCATCGGAAAGTCCTGGTCCACTGTCCTGAACCGTCAGCGTGACCTGCCCCTGCGCCGCGTGAACGCTGATCTGGATGGAGGCGGCCGTCGGGCTGTACCGCACCGCGTTGTCCACCAGGTTGCGTATCAAGATCGACAGCAGCGCCTCGTTTCCCTGCACGGGGCACGGAGCTGGACCATCGAACTCCAGCACCTGCCTTTTGGTGATGGCAGGTGCGGCAGTTTCTGCAACGACCTGGCGCGCCAGGGCCGTCAAGTCCAGCCGCACCATCGGTGGCGCTGCGGAGGCGTCCAGTCGGGACAGTGTGAGCAACTGCTCCACCAGGTGAATCGCACGGTCACAGCCCAGCAGGGTGTTACGCAGGGCGTTGCGGCGCGGTGCATCCTCGGCTTCGCCTAGTGCCACCTGGGCCTGGGCGCGGATGGCAGCAATCGGGGTGCGCAATTCGTGCGAGGCATCTGCGGTAAAGCGCCGCTCCGACTCGAGCAATACTTCAATGCGCTCGAACAACCCGTTCAACGCTTGCACCATGGGAGTCATTTCGCTGGGAACTCCCTCCAACTCCAACGCCTTCAAAGCGTCCGGGCGGCGTTGCGACAGGGTGTTGCCGAGTTGGTGCAGGGGCTGCAGGCTGCTCCGAACCGCCCACCACAACACCAGCGCCAGCAGTGGCAACGCTACCGCCATCGGGTACAGCGTGCCGCGCAGCACCGCTGACAGGATGCTGGTGCGTGACTCCATCTCCTCCCCCACGTAGACCTGCACATCGTTTTCAGCGCCGTGGGTGGCAAACACGCGCCACTGCTTACCATCGATCTGCACGTCGGCAAAACCGGTCTTGAAGCTGTCCCCTGGCGTGAGCAGTGGCTCAAGCGGCGCATTGGCCGACCGCAACATCAGGCGCCCTTCATGAAACACCTGAAACGTCACCTTGGGCGCGTAGCGGTGCAGGGATGGCGCATCCACACTGTCGGCATCATCGTCAAGTTCCTGCGCTTGCTGTACTACCAGTACGGCTGCAGCCTGCGCCAGGTGACCATCGAGCAACTCGTCGAGTTCGTGGCGTACGTCACGCCACGTCAGCAAAGCCGTCGCCAGCCAGACGATGACCACGGTGCCAAGCACCAACGAGAGCAAGTGGCCCTGCAGGGATCGCTGCGGACGGCTCATGGAGCGGGTATGTCACGTACCAGCATGTAGCCCACGCCGCGTACCGTGTGGATCAGACCGGGCCTAAGCTTGCGACGCAGGTTATGAATATGCACTTCGATCGCGTTGCTCTCGACTTCCTGGCCCCAGCTGTACAACTGCTGTTCCAGTTGTTCGCGTGAAAGCACGCGGCCTGCGGCCAGCATCAGGGCATGCAGCAAGTCGAATTCGCGGGTGGATAGCGTGACGGCGCTGCCCGCCTGGGTCACGCTGCGCGCAGCCGGGTCGAGTTCGATGTCCTGCGCATTCAGGTTTTCCTGCGGTTTGCCGTGGGCACGGCGTACCAGTGCCCGCAGCCGTGCCGCCAGCTCGTTGAGGTCGACGGGTTTCACCACATAGTCATCGGCACCGGAGTCGAGACCGCGGATGCGGTCGGGTACCGTATCGCGTGCCGTCAATACCAGCACCGGTGTCGTGACGCGTGCCGCCCGTATGGAAGCGAGGACCGCCATGCCGTCCTTGCGCGGCAAGCCCAAATCCAGCACGGCGGCGGCATAGGCTTGTGCACGCATTTCGCGCTCCGCAGCCTCGCCGTCTCGCACCCAGTCCACCTGAAAGCCCAACTGGCGCAAGCCGGCGCGCAGGCCATCACCGAGCAGAGGGTCGTCTTCAGCAAGCAGGATGCGCATGGGACTATTGTCTTACAGCGCTACGCTTTGCCACTGCAGCCACCAGAAGCAGCCCACGGCCACCAGCATCATCGCGCCCAGACTCCACCAGGCGCTGCGAATGGCGTCTTGCGGGGTGCCGCTCTTGCGTCCAGTGACCATGGCGCGGGCCAGGTTCTCCTGGTGCATGCGGCTGGACAGAACGACGCCCGCCACATGGACTGCGATCACCGCCAGCATGGCATTGGCAACCCCTTCATGAATATCGGAAACCCATTCGCCGGCCATCTCGTTGTAACCTGCCCAACCGGTGACGCCAATCGCCAGGGTCAACAGGAGTACCGCCAGAATCGACAGCGCCCCGATCGGGTTGTGACCGGTATGGTGCGCGGGTTGCCCGCGCAAGAGGGTATGCAGGTAGCGCAGGACACCACCCGGACCCTGCACGAATTCCGCAAAGCGCGCGTAACGTGTACCCATCACCCCCCACAGCAGGCGAAAGCCCACCAGCCCCACCATGGTGTAGCCCAGCGTCACGTGCACCAGGCGCCAGACTTCGCTCTCCGAGGTCAGGTAGGCGCCGGCAAAACACAGCACCATCAGCCAGTGAAAGATGCGCACCGGTGCGTCCCACACCAGCACCGGGTGCTTAACGGGGGGTGCGGATGTTGCGCTCATCAAAGTCTCCTTTTTCGGCGGTGGTGTGGCAGGCGGCGCAATTGGCGGCGCTCTTGACGGCGGGCAGCTTCCAGGTCGCAGCTGACACCTCGTTGTGCTTGCGCACGAACCAGACCGTTCGGGTGATGCGGTCCTGCGGCGGTTCTTCTGCTACGCGCTTGTAGGTACCGGCATGCGCATAGATCCAGTCGGTCAGTTCTTTCTGCGTGGCGGCGTCGAGCGATGCATCGGTGCCAAAGTGCTGGGGCAGGTTGCCCATGATGCGGCCCCAGGACGCGGCGGGCATCAACGTGGGCGGGAAGGCCAGATGGCAGGACGCACATTCCTGTTGGTATTTGGGCAGCAACGCAATGGCCCTGCCGTTGCCGGCGGCCACTGCGGCAGAGGCAAGCCCCAGGGTGGTGGCAATAACCAGCAGCCAGCGCGGCGCGAAAGTAATTGGAGTGTGCTTCATGGTGGATCGGTAAAAGAGGACGACGGTAAAGGGACGATGGGCCGGGTCAGGGCTTCACGGTGAGCAACCAGCTCAACATGTCGGCCTTCTCGGTTGCGGTGCATTCACGACCCACCACATCGTTGCAGTTGCGCCGAAACCATTTCTCGGTTTTTGCAGGGTCGGTGAATCGTTCGGCATTGGCAGCGGGTGCGAGCGCCGTGATGGACTTGCCGGTTGCTGCGTGTTTGCCCGCGCTCGTGGGCACCGCGCCATGGCAGGTGGAGCAACTCCACTCCTTGCCGTGCGTGGTGGTGAAGAACTGCTGCCCCCGTGCTGCGACGGGGGCAGCACCCGCTTGTGCGGTATACCCCTGCAGAATTTCATTGGGAGTGGCAGCCTGGACCGCAGGGGCGCACAGGGAGCCAAGCACCAGGACGGCCAACGTAAGACAACGGGCGAAGTTGGGTGCAGTGGTCGCATGAACAGTGATGGTTTGCATGGTGGCGTGTTGGAATGAAACTGTTGCCAATGGTGGCCCAGTGGTCTTAGGGAATTCTTAAGGAGTTCCAGCACCCCGCGCGGGTAAGATGGCGCGCTATGCCCTATACCGACCTGGCCGATGACCCCGAAGATTCCGAGTTCACCGCGCAAGAGCGCGCCAGTGCGGCGGCCCGCAGCACCTGGGTGAGTGTGGGTGTGAACATTGTGCTCACTGCCACGCAGATCACGGTGGGAATTTTTGCCAAGTCGCAGGGATTGATTGCAGACGGCATCCATTCACTCTCTGATCTGGTGGCGGATTTTGTGGTGCTGTTTGCCGGTCACCATAGCAAGAAGGACGCCGACGAGGACCACCCCTACGGACACCAGCGCTTTGAGACTGCGGCTTCGCTGGTGCTGGGGCTGTTGTTGCTGGCCGTTGGTGTGGGCATGCTGTGGTCGGCGTTTCGCAAACTGGAAACGCCGGAGGCTGTGGAGCAGGTGCACGTGGTAGCGCTGTGGGTGGCAGGGGCCGCACTGATCGCCAAAGAACTGTTATTTCGCTACATGCTCAGCGTGGCCAAGCGGGTCAAATCCAGCATGCTGGTGGCCAACGCCTGGCACGCTCGCTCCGACGCTGCATCGTCATTGGTGGTGGCCATCGGCATCATTGGTAACCTGGCCGGTTACCCCATTCTCGACCCGATTGCGGCACTGATTGTGGGCTTCATGGTGACCAGGATGGGTTGGGAGTTCTCGTGGAGTGCCATGCATGACCTGATGGACCGGGCGGTAGATGAGCAGGAAGTTGCTGCCATTCGCGAAACCCTGGCTCAAACACCTGGAGTCAGCGGCGTGCATGACATTCGCACGCGCAAGATGGGCGACATGATTGTGGTGGATGCCCACCTCGAGGTGGACGCCAACATCAGCGTCGAAGCGGGTCACGATATTGCCGTGGTGGCGCGCCAGCGGGTGCTGCAACGGCACCGGGTGCTGAATTTGATGACTCATGTGGACCCCTGGCATCGCCCGGACCTGGACCACGCTGTTCCTCAGCGTGCCGATTGAGCGCCATTGAAGGTTAAATCCCACGCATTGATAGAGATCAATGAGAAGGCGACAGTTTGTGTGCGGGTAAGCATAAAAAGAGAGAATGTCTGTAGGCGCTATTGGAGAAAACATGAATAGCTTCAGGATTTCGACACGCATGACGCTGTTGATCGGTGTGATGTCGGTCATGCTGGTGTTGTTGGGGGCTATCGGCCTGTTTGGCATATCCCAGTCCAACCGTGCGTTGCACTCGGTCTATGTTGACCGGGCTTTGCCGCTGGAAACACTCTCGGAGGTACAGCGCATTTACCTGCGCAGCCGTCAGCTTATTTCTGACTCCTTGCTTGACCCCACGGTGGAGACCTATAACCGCAACAGCAATGAAATTGAAGCCAACGTGGTGGTCATCAACAAGTTGTGGGCCAGTTACGCAGCCAGCAAACTCACGCCCGAAGAAACCCAAATGGGGCAGGCGTTTGTTGCCGCCGGTGATGTGTTTGTGCAGCAGGGCCTCAGGCCCGCCATCGTTGCACTGCGCGCCAACGACTGGGCCGAGGCCTCGCGGGTGAGTGTGGAAGTGGTCAATCCGCTGTACCTGAAACTGCAGGGCGCGCTCAAACCATTGATCAACTTGCAAACGTCCGAGGCCAAACGCGAGTTTGACACGTCCGCCGCGCAGTACCAGGTGATACGCAATGGGGTGATTGCCAGCATTGTTGTGGCAGTGGGTCTGGCCGCGGTGTTTGGGTTTCTCCTGATTCGCAGTATCGCGACGTCCTTGGGGCGGGCGGTGAAGGTGACCCACGCCATTGCCGACGGAGATCTGACCCGGTCCATTGTCGTTCAGGGGCAGGATGAAGTGGCCCAGTTGATGGTTGGTTTGTCAGCCATGCGTGAATCGCTCTCTAGGGTGGTCTCCAACGTGCGCCAGGGCTCCGAAGGCGTGGCCAGCGCCAGCGCCGAGATTGCGCAGGGCAATAACGATTTGTCTGCCCGCACCGAGAGTCAGGCCAGTGCGCTGGAGCAGACCGCTGCCAGCATGGAAGAACTGGGCTCCACCGTCAAGAAAAACGCCGACTCGGCCCGCACCGCCAACCAGCTCGCCATGAGCGCTTCTACCGTGGCCGTGCGCGGTGGTGAGGTGGTGGGCCAGGTGGTGGAAACCATGAAGGGCATCAACGAATCGAGCCGAAAGATCGCCGACATCATCAGCGTCATCGATGGTATTGCTTTTCAAACCAACATCCTGGCCCTCAACGCCGCGGTGGAAGCCGCGCGTGCCGGTGAGCAGGGGCGTGGCTTTGCGGTGGTGGCAAGCGAAGTGCGGTCGCTGGCTGGCCGCAGTGCGGAAGCGGCCAAGGAGATCAAAAGTCTGATTG
>CAJBVC010000741.1 GCA_903958915.1 uncultured beta proteobacterium | reverse complement strand
TCACCATCAATTTCCACCACCTCGCCAGATTCCATCCCGATTTGCATTTCCACCGGCGCACCATTGCCGCCGGCAAGAATGCTGTTGTCATGCAAATGGTTTTGCACATGGATACAGGCGGCAAGTGCTTCACCTTCAATGGCGAAGGTGACGAACAATCCATCCCCAAGAACCTTGACGACACGACCGTGGTGCTGTTCAAAAATCTTGCTCAACAGACCCACCAATTGCGTAACAAAGCGCGAGGCCGTCTCGTCACCGAGGCGTCCATACATACCGGTGCTGCCAACTAGATCGGCAAAAACGACGGTGGTCATCGATTACTCGTATTGGATAGTGCCAGTGAACATCAGCAAGCCAGTGAAACGCCCACGACGCTCTGGTCGTGCAGGAATGTTAACCGACGGATAGGCCATTCGACCGCCCGAGCCGAAGTATCTCCCCGGGAACAGGCTTCCAACCCCGTGTAAACCCTGGATTTCCTGCCCGCGTCGCAGGTCCACTATGTAAGTGCACCGTTGGGAGAGCCAATAGCGCTGCGACGGGTTCTTCTAGCCCGAATATTTCACGGTAGTAGGTAGGCGGTCCCGCCCGAAGGCACGTTGTCATTGGTATCTGACGCCAATACAACAAAGGACCGCCAATGCCAGAATGTACCGAAGATTTGGGCTCACAGAAGATTGAATTTGGCCGAGTTGGCCGGCGTGTTGTAGAAGGCCGATTTGACGGCGGCAGCATGACCAGCGATGGCGGAGTCATGTTGCTCGGTGAGGTGGACAGAAAGCTCGGCCTGATGGATGCAGCGGCACGCTGCATCGCTGACCCACGCGATCCAGCGCTGATCAAGCACCGGGTGGTAGACATGCTGCGTCAACGTGTTTATGCATTGGCCCAGGGCTGGGAAGATCTCAACGACCACCAGTCGCTACGCCAGGATGTGGCAGTCCAAACCGCCGTTGGTGTGGATGAAGCATTGTCCAGTGCACCGACCCTGTGTCGCCTGGAGAAGTGGGCGAGTCGGCAGACGGCGGTCAAACTCCACGAAGTGCTGGTGGAGCAGTTCATCGCCAGTTTCAAGACGCCACCCAAAGAACTGGTGCTGGACTTTGATGCAACGGACAACCCCCTGCATGGGCAGCAGGAGGGACGCTTCTTTCACGGGTACTACGACAGTTATTGCTATCTCCCGTTGTACGTGTTTTGCGGTCAACAGTTGCTGTGTGCCTATTTGCGCCCCAGCCGCATTGACGGGGCCAGACATGCTGCTGCCATTTTGAAGCTGCTGGTGACAAGGCTGCGTCAAGTCTGGCCCGATGTACGCATCGTGTTTCGTGGCGACTCGGGGTTTTGCCGCCAAAGAATCATCAACTACTGCGAGCGGGCACGTTTGCACTACATCGTGGGACTGGCACGCAATGCGCAGTTGCAAGGGATAACCCAATACCTTGAGCTTGCCATGAAGGACGAATTCGAGCGCACAGGCAGCAAGCAGCGCGAAATCGGCGAGTTCATGTATGGCGCACAGAGCTGGAACAAGGAGCGTCGGGTGATTACGCGCCTGGAGTACGGCGAGCAGGGCAACAACCCGCGCTACGTGGTGACCAACCTCACGGATGAGCCACAAGAACTCTACGACAACCTGTACTGCCAGAGGGGTGAAGCCGAGAATCGGATCAAGGAGGCTCAGGTTGGACTGTTTGCCACGCGCACCAGTTGTCACTACTTCCAGAGCAATCAGCTGCGCGTGCTGCTTGCAGCATTGGGCTATGTGCTTATTGAGCGGTTGCGCGCCTTGGCGCTACAGGGAACCGCACTGGCCAACGCTCAGGTCGATACGCTGCGCGTGAAGTTGCTCAAGCTTGCAGCGGTGGTGACACGCAACACTCGGCGTATCCGCTTGTATCTGGCATCGAACTGGCCAAGTGCTGGCATCTTTACCCATGCCATGGCTCAGTTGCGATCAGGGTGAACTCCATACAGTGCCTGGCCTGCGCGATGACACCAAAACGGCCCGTAACCCAAGACGGGGAAGGGGTGGCTGCGTTCGCAGTGGATCAAACGCCATAAAAAACCACCCAATCACGCCGGATCCAACCACAAAACCCCTCAGAGCGACAAAAACAACCTCCAAACCGTCATACAGTGGTCATGCGTGAAACATGCAGGCTAGCGCAGTGATCCTGCAGGATTTGCGAAATAGCGCGCAGGAAGATGTGCAGCACCACGGTCAATACCGCCCGGTCGCGCTGCATGCAGTAGCGCAGCCGCTTCGGTACCGGCAGTACTCACTGGCGCACCGGCGGGTGCGGCAATACGTGGTCAGTCAGATGCGCGGCCGTCTCCCTTCTACGCAGATCCCACGGGCGCTACGCGGGAATTTAAAGCGATATTCCACCCGAAACTTCAATCACTTCACCGTTGATGTAACTGGCTTCGTCGCTGGCCAGGAAGGCATAGACGTTGGCAATTTCTTCCGGCTTGCCCAAGCGGCGCAAGGCTACCTTGGAACCCAAATCGGCCAACACTTTCTCTGGCATGGCCGCGACCATCGGCGTGGTGATAAAGCCAGGAGCCACTGCGTTGGTGCGAATACCTTTGGGGCCCAATTCGCGGCTCCAGGTCTTGGTGAAGCCGATCACGCCAAACTTGGTGGATGCGTAATTGGTCTGGCCAAAATTGCCGTAGAGGCCCACGACGGAGCTGGCGTTCAGAATCACACCACTGCCCTGTGCCACCATGCCGTCCACCACGGCCTGCGAGCAATGGAACACCCCGCGCAGGTTCACATCGATGACGCGGTCGAACTGCTCGATGGTCATCTTCTGCAGGCGCGCATCCTGGGTGATGCCCGCGTTGTTGACCAGCACGTCAATGCGGCCAAACCGCGACTTGACCTGGGCCACAACCTCGTCCACCACGGCGCGTTGCGTCACGTCCATCATAAAACCTTCGGCCGTCGCACCCAGCGCGCGGCATTGCGCCACAGCATCATCCACGCCAGCCTGTTTGACATCGCAAACGATCACGATCGCACCTTCTTGTGCAAACTTCAGGGCCGTAGCCAGGCCGATGCCCTGGGCTGCACCGGTAATGATGGAAACCTTGTTGGAAAGACGCGCAGTCATGTTGATCCCGTTAGATTAGTGATAACCCTAACATTCTATGAACCGGACATTGCATGAAATTGACGGTGAGGGTCTTTTCTTGAACTGTGGCGCGAAATCACCACGGTTTCCCCATTTCTGAGCAGCGCAGCTGCTCAATCGCCAATACGCTGGCCGAAGCCGCCGCCGCCTGGCGTGTGGATCTCGAACACATCGCCCGCCAGCATCTCCGCCTGGCCGATGTGGTCGAGCTCTTCGGTACGACCATCGGCACGTACGACGCGGTTGATGCCCACCTGACCTGCTTGCCCGCCGGCCATGCCAAACGCCCCGTGCACACGTCCATTGGACAGAATGCTGGCAGTCATGGGCTCCAGGAAGCGCACGCGGCGCACCCCGCCATTGCCGCCATGCCAGTGACCTGCGCCACCGGAGCACTCCCGAATTTCGTAGCTCTCCAGGCGCACCGGGAAACGGAACTCCAGCACCTCGGGGTCGGTCAGGCGCGAGTTGGTCATGTGGGTTTGCACCACGCTGGTTCCGTCGAAGCCGTCACCGGCACCGGAGCCGCCCGAAATGGTTTCGTAGTACTGGTAGCGGGCGTTGCCAAAGGTGAAGTTGTTCATGGTGCACTGGCTCGCGGCCATCCCTCCCAAAGCACCATACAGGGCGTTGGTAATGCAGCTTGACGTTTCCACATTGCCCGCCACCACCGACGCGGGTGGGTTGGGGTTGAGCATGGAGCCCGGCGGAATGATCACCTTGAGGGGCTTGAGGCAACCGGCATTGAGCGGAATGTCGTCATTCACCAGTGTGCGAAACACATACAACACCGCCGCCATGCACACGGCGGTAGGCGCGTTGAAGTTGTTGGACTGTTGCGCGCTGGTTCCAGTGAAGTCCACCTCGGCGCTGCGCTGCGCGGTGTCCACCCGGATCGCCACCTGAATCTGGGCGCCATTGTCCAGCGAAAGGGTGAATTCGCCATTTTTCAGCCGGGTGATGACTCGGCGCACCGACTCTTCGGCGTTGTCCTGCACATGGCCCATGTAGGCCTGCACCACCTCCAGCCCGAACTCCTCCACCATCTTGCGCAGTTCCTGCACGCCTTTTTCGTTGGCGGCAATCTGTGCCTTCAGGTCGGCCATGTTTTGCTGCGGGTTGCGGCTCGGGAATTCACCACTTTGCAGCAGGGTCACCATCTCGGCCTCGCGCAGCACACCACGGTCCACCAACTTGAAATTGATGATCTGCACGCCCTCTTCTTCTATGCGTGTGGAAAACGGTGGCATGGAGCCGGGTGTTGTTCCACCGATGTCGGCATGGTGCCCTCTGGAGCCAACGAAAAACGTCGGCTCCGCGGCCATGGCCGTTTCGTGTTCACCCCCACCCCGACCCTCCCCCTTCCAGTGGGAGGGAGTCAGATAGACCGGTGTGATCACGGTGATGTCGGGCAGGTGCGTGCCGCCGTGGTAGGGGTCGTTCAGCACGAACACATCGCCGGGCTGCATGGCACCTTTGTTTTCTCGGATCACGGTTTTGATGCTCTCGCCCATGCTGCCCAGATGCACCGGCATGTGCGGCGCGTTGGCGATCAGGTTGCCGGCAGCGTCAAACAGGGCGCAGCTGAAGTCCAGCCGTTCCTTGATGTTGACCGAGTGCGCGGTGTTTTGCAGCTGCAGGCCCATCTGCTCGGCAATGTTCATGAAGAGGTTGTTAAACACCTCCAGCAGCACCGGGTCTACTGTGGTGCCTGCTGCAAATTGCATAGCACGCTGCGCCCGCCGGTCCAGCACCAAATGGTCCAAAGCCGTTAAACTGGCTTCCCAGCCGGGCTCCACCACGGTGGTGGCGTTTTTCTCTGCAATGATGGCCGGGCCGGAGATGACGTCGCCGGCGCGCAGGTCTTCCCGCACCACCAAAGCGGCCTGGTGCCACTCGCCACCGGAGTACATGCGTACCGTTGCGCGCCTGGGCACTTCGCGTGACGCGTGCAGCGGCAGCCGCGGCTCGGCCGGGGCATCGCCCGCTACCACCGCTTCCACCGATACGGCTTCCACTACCAGCGCCTTGCCCGGCATCAGAAAGGCGAAACGCTGGCGGTAGGCGGCCTCAAAACCGGCCTCAATCTCCGCCAGGCTGCCAAAGGGCACTACCAACGCCGAGTCGCTGCCCTCGTAGCGCACATGCACGCGCTTGAACACCGACACCGCGCCGGCGCCGACCTGCTGGCGTTGCAACTCGCCCTGCGCGGCTGTCGCCAGGGCGTTCAGTTTCTCGGCAATCTCGGGCAGGGCCTGCGCGCTGAGCCTGGCCTCCACCGACTGCTCTTTGATGACATTCTGGTCCGCCAGCCCCATGCCATAGGCGCTCAGCACCCCGGCCAACGGATGCACAAACACACGCGTCATGCCCAGCGCGTCGGCCACCAGGCAGGCATGCTGGCCACCAGCGCCACCAAAGCACTGCAGGGTGTAGCGGGTCACGTCGTAGCCGCGCGCCACCGATATCTTCTTGATGGCATTGGCCATCTGCTGCACCGCGATGTTGATAAAGCCTTCGGCAACCGCCTCGGGCGCGCGGCCGGTTTGTTGGGCGAGGACAGCAAACTGATCGCGTGCTGCCTCAAAACTCAGCGGCTCGTTGGCCTGCGGCCCGAACATTTTGGGGAAATAGGCAGGCTGCACTTTGCCCACCATCACGTTGGCATCGGTCACTGCCAGCGTGCCGCCGCGCCGGTAACAGGCCGGTCCGGGGTTGGCGCCGGCACTCTGTGGCCCCACGCGAAAACGTTCGCCGTCAAACTTGAGCAGGGAGCCGCCGCCCGCCGCCACGGTGTGGATGCTCATCATCGGTGCGCGCATGCGCACCCCGGCCACCTGGGTTTCGAACTCGCGCTCAAACTCTCCGGCGTAATGCGACACGTCGGTCGATGTGCCTCCCATGTCAAAACCGATCACCTTGGCGTGCCCGCCCAGACTGGCGGTGCGCGCCATGCCCACAATGCCACCGGCCGGGCCGCTCAATATCGCGTCTTTGCCGGCAAAGGCATGGGCGTCGGTCAGACCTCCGGAAGACTGCATGAAGAACAGTTTCACGCCCGGCATCTCGGCCGCCACCTGCTGCACATAGCGCGTGAGAATGGGTGAGAGGTAAGCATCGACCACCGTGGTGTCGCCCCGACCCACAAACTTCATCATCGGGCTGACCTCGTGCGAGGTGCTGATCTGGGAATAACCCACCTCCTGCGCAATGCGCTTGGCCGCCTGCTCATGCGCGGTATAGCGGTAACCGTGCATAAAAACAATCGAAACACTACGCAAGCCCCGTGCATAGTGCGTAAGAAGCTCCTCTTTTAATAGCAATTCATCCAGCGGCTGCACCACCTCACCGTGCGCGCCCATGCGCTCCTGCGCCTCGACCACGGCGCAGTACAGTAGCTCGGGCAACACGATGTTGCGGTCAAACAGCCGCGGGCGGTTCTGGTAGGCAATGCGCAGCGCATCACGAAAGCCACGGGTGGTGACCAGCAGCGTAGGCTCGCCCTTGCGCTCCAGCAACGCATTGGTGGCCACCGTGGTGCCCATCTTGACGCACTCCACCTGCTCGGAGGTGATCGACTCAGCGGGTTGCAAACCCAGCAGATGGCGCATACCGGTCACGGCAGCATCGCGGTATTGCTCGGGGTTCTCGCTGAGCAGCTTGTAGGTGACCAGCGTACCGTCTGGCCGCTTGCCGATTACGTCGGTGAATGTGCCGCCCCGATCAATCCAGAACTGCCAGCGTTGTTTCGAACCGGCGTTCGGCTCTTCGCTGTCCAAACCGGTGTGCTGCTTGATCATGGTTACCTTGTGTTTCCGTGGGCTGAGATTTTGAATTATCCTCACCCACCACCACAACCTTTGAATCAGGAGTCACCATGAAGATCAGCCGTATGGTCACCGCCGCACTGATGTGCGCTGCAGCAGGTGCATTTGCCCAAACCAAATGGGATCTGGCCAGCGCTTACCCGGCCACCAACTTTCACTCCGAGAATCTGGTGCAGTTCGCCAACGATGTGGATAAAGCCACTGGCGGCAAGCTCAAGATCACAGTGCATTCCAACGCATCCTTGTTCAAGGCACCAGAAATCAAGCGCGCGGTGCAGGGCGGCCAGGCCCAGGCCGGCGAAATCATCTTTGCCAACTTCCAGAACGAGTGGCAAATCTATGGGGCCGATGGCCTGCCCTTTCTGGCCGACAGCTACGACGAGTCGGTCAAGCTCTACAAGGCGCAAAGGCCCTTGATCGAAAAGAAGCTGGCCGAGCAGGGCATGGGTTTGCTGTACGCCGTGGCCTGGCCACCGCAAGGCATCTACACCAAGAAGCCGCTGGCTTCCGCAGCCGACCTCAAGGGCATCAAGTGGCGCGCCTACAGCCCAGCCACCAGCCGCATTGCCGAACTGGTGGGCGCACAACCGGTCACGGTGCAAGCGGCCGAGCTGTCGCAAGCCCTGGCCACCGGCGTGGTGGACTCGACCATGACGTCCGGCGCCACCGGCGTGGACAGCAAGCTCTATGAGTCCCTGAAGTACTACTACGATACCCAGGCCTGGCTGCCAAAGAATGCCGTGCTGGTGAACAAGAAGGCCTTTGACGCGCTGGACAAACCCACCCAGGACGCCGTGCTGAAAGCTGCCGCCGATGCCGAAGCGCGCGGTCTGGCCGCCAGCAAGAAGGTCAATGTCGACACCCTCGAAAAACTCAAGGGCTTTGGCATGCAGGTACTGCCTCCGTCGACCCAACTCAAAGCAGACCTGAGGAAAGTGGGCGACACCATGCTCAAGGAGTGGCTGGAAAAAGCCGGCCCGGAAGGCAAAGCCTTGATCGACGCCTACAGCAAACCCTGACCCATGCGACGCCTGCTGGACGGCTTGTACAACAGCACCGCCGCATTGGCAGCGATGTGCATGGTGGGGCTGCTGGTCATGGTCATGCTGTCGGTGGTAAGCCGCCAGTTGGGATTTAACGTGCGCGGCACCGATGCTTACGCCGGCTACCTGATGGCGGGTGCCGGTTTTCTGGCACTGGCCCATACCCTCAAGCGGGGCGAGCACATCCGGGTCACACTGATCCTGAATGCGTTGCAAGGGCCGATGCGCAAAGTGCTGGAAGTCTGGAGTCTGGGGTTTGCATCCTTGCTCAGTGCCGTGATGGCGTTTTATAGCTGCCGTCTGGTCTGGCAATCGCTGGACTTCAATGACGTGTCCACCGGTGTGGATGCCACACCCTTGTGGATACCCCAGTTGGTAATGGCCGTTGGTACCGTGGTGTTCGCCATTGCATTCGTTGATGACTTCGTCCTCGAACTGCTGGGCAAACGCCAGCCATTGAGCAGCAGCGAAATGCTGCGCAACGAATAGCCTGACACAGGACCGCAATGAATGATCTGGCTGTCACCGGCGTACTGATCGGGGCGCTGTTCCTCATCCTGGGTAGCGGCGTGTGGATTGGCCTGACGCTCTCCGGCGTGGCCTGGATCGGCATCCAGATTTTCTCGCAGCGCGCCGCCGGTGATGCCATGGCCGTCACCATCTGGGGTTCATCCTCCGGCTGGACGCTCACCGCCCTGCCCCTGTTCATCTGGATGGGCGAGATTTTGTTTCGCACCCGGCTCTCGCAAGACATGTTCAAGGGCCTGGCACCATGGATGCAAGCCTTGCCCGGGCGCCTGCTGCACACCAATGTGGTGGGCTGCGCCATTTTTGCCGCGGTGTCAGGCTCCAGCGCGGCCACCTGCGCCACCATCGGCAAAATGACATTGCCCGAACTCAAACGCCGCGGCTACCCGGAAGACATGGTCATTGGCACCCTGGCCGGAGCCGGCACGCTGGGCCTGCTGATACCGCCTTCCATCATCATGATTGTGTACGGCGTGGCGGCAGACGTATCCATCTCCGACCTGTTCATTGCTGGCGTCATTCCGGGCATCTTGCTGGCGGCACTGTTTTCGGGCTACATCGTGGTCTGGTCGCTCTTGCACCCCGGGCAGATTCCGCCGCGCGATGCGCGCATGTCTTTTGCACAGAAGGTCAAGGAGTCTGGCAGTCTGATCCCAGTGGTGCTGCTCATTACCGCGGTGCTGGGCTCCATTTATGCCGGCAT